>JAISDX010000026.1 GCA_031264465.1 Deltaproteobacteria bacterium
ACGCGGGCCGGCGATGTAACCCACGGCGAAAATGAGGCCGCCCGCCATGATGCGGGCTGGTATGTAGCCCAGGCGGTAAAAAATGCTTTCAAAACGGTCGATGGTTCTGGAAGTCAGCAGGGCGCAGAAAGCCATGACCGCCAGACCGATATCGGCGAAAAAGTAGGCGATGAAGCCGAGGAACCAGCTCTCGCCGGCGATGACGCCGATGTAGGGGGGAAAGATGATGTTGCCCGCGCCGAACAGCGCGGCGAACAGCGCTGCGCCGACGATGATGGAATCATGCACCACGTTGCGTTGTTTGTTCATAAACCCTCGCTTGCGTTGAGTGTTCACAGACCTCCGGCGACAGTCGCAAAACCGCCGCCCGACTTTGCCGTTAAAGCTGCGCCAGGGCTGCAACAAAAACGCCCTGAACGCTACCGGGCCTTGACGCCAACAAGCGCTTTCGTCCCTCCAGCGCAACTTCTTTTCAGAAAAGACTATGATACTAATGCGTTGAGAGCAACCACCATTCTGTAGCGACCAGAAACACGCTGTTCTGATCGAGAGCCTACATAAACGATCCTCCAATCCGTTCCGGTGGGCGAGTTGACCCATGTTTACTATAGTTACATATTCGCGTCAACGTGTTTCCCGTATAATTAGGGAACATGGAAGCCTATCCCGACTTGAACGAAGCACTTGGACGTGTTTTGAAACGCAGGCGGGAAGCCCTGGGCTTGAGCAAACGGTATCTGGCGAAACTCGCCCGGTTGGAGCGCGTTTATATTATCCAGCTTGAGCGCGGCGACAAGTGCCCCACGCTTAACGCTGTCTTCTACTTGTGTGATGCCCTGGAGATTACCCGCTCGGAGTTCATGACCAAGGTTGAGTCGGAAATGAAATTATTGCGCGGTGAATAATCGGCGCTTTGGAAAGGCTATGAATCTTTTGCGGCGATGAATGCCGTCCGCGCCCGCCCGGCGGGCAAATCAAACCGCTCCAGCAAGGCGCGGTTCTCGTCGCGGATAACGCGGTAAACGTCCGTAATCGGCGCGGTATTGCGCCGGACGGAAGCGAGTATGCGGTCGTAGTTGCGCATGGCCGCGTCCACCATGGACCCGTCAATCAGCCCGTCCCGCGCCATGCCGCCCATAACGTCCGCCACTTTTTCCCTCGGCCAGGCCTCTTTGTAGGAACGGGCGTTACACAGGGCGCTCATGATGTCGGCCACGGCAATAAGCCGCTGGGCCGGGCTCAAGTCGGCGGCGAGCAGGCCGTAAGGGTAGCCCGAGCCGTCCAGCTTTTCGTGGTGGCGCACGGCCAGTTGCATGACCTCGTCGCAAACGTTGCCGCGCAGGATTTTTTCGGTAATGGCGGCGTGCTCGCGCATCCGGCTCATTTCGTCGGCGTCCAGCTTTCCCGCCTTTTCCAGGATGGACACCGGCACGTCCATCTTGCCCAGGTCGTGCATCATGGCCCCCAGGTAGATGTTTTCGCAATCCTCGGGCGAAAACTCCAGGCATTCGGCCAAGCTGACGCTGACGCTGCTGGAGGCGAAAGTGTGGGTTACGGTCTGCTGGCTGCGGAAGTCGATGGCCAGGACGATCATCTTGACGTAAGCGAGAATATTTTCCCGGCTGAGCTCGGTGTTGTAGAGGATCTCGTTGAACTCCGCGTCCTCTTCGGCTTCCAGGAACAGATTGCGCCAGTTCGGCGGAAAAAAATATTCCAGAAGCTTGGGCGAAAAAATTTCCTCGTCGTCCTGTTTGAAATGCCCGATAAACTGCTCGTCCGTCAGCCGGCCGCCCAGCTGGGAAAGAATGTCAAAGCGGTCGGCGATGAAAACGGCCTGGGCCGCGTCCCGCCATTCCGGCGGCGCCAACTGGATTTCCCGGCAGTTGGCGTGGTGGAAAAGCACCACCGGGCTGAGTTCGGCCAGGGGGGAAAAATATTTGATAAACAGGCTCCCGTAGACGGCATGCCCCCAAACATGAGTGGTGTCAAAACGCAGCAGGTTGTCCACCTCTTCCGTCTTGAAGGCCCCGATATCGTGAAGCAGGGCCACCAGGACAATCTGGGCCAACCGCTCCGGCGAGTACGCGCCCTGCCGCTTCAGCGCCCGGTAGGTCAGGTAGGCCACCCGCCGGCCGTGGCTGACCAGACGCCGGTCGGCGTAATTGAGGGTGTTTTCAATAATCCTGATGACGGAAAAATCACGATACATACGGCGCGGCCCCTCCGGCAGGCAATAGATACATGCGCGCCCAATAGCATGATTTTTCAAAGAAAACAACACCCTTTTCCCTGGGGAAAAGGGTGTTGTTCAGTTTGCGTTGCAAGCGCTTCTAGAGGAAGAACAGGACGGTGAGCAGGATGAAGCAGGGGATCAGGATGCCCACGGACCAGGCCATGTAGCCGAAGAAGCTGGGCATCTTCACGCCCTGGTTTTCGGCAATGGAGCGGACCATGAAGTTGGGGGCGTTACCGATATAGGTGTTGGCGCCCATGAACACCGCGCCGGCCGAAATGGCGGCCAGGGTGGTGGCCAGCTCGTTCGTGAGCAGGGAAACGTCGCCGCCGGCGGTGTTGAAGAACACCACGTAGGTGGGAGCGTTGTCCAGGAAGCTGGAGAGCGCGCCGGCCAGCCAGAAGTACATGGCGTTGACGGGCTGGCCGTTCGCATCGGTCACCAGGCGGATAACCGAGCCCAGGGCGCCTTCGGTGCCGGCCTGCAGGATGGCGATGGCCGGAATCATGGACAGGAAGATGCCGAAGAAGAGCTTGCCCACTTCCTTGATCGGCTCCCAGTTGAAGCCGTTCAGGGTGCGGCTTTCACGGTTGGTCAGCTTCCAGGAGAGAAAGGCGATGAAGAGCAGGCTCGCGTCGCGCGCGATATTTTCCAGGGCCAGGGTCACATGGTAGACTTCAAAAGTCCTGCCGGACCAGCCGGCGCCGCTGAACAGCACCATGGCCACCACGCCGAGCAGGAGCAGCAGGTTGACTTTGCCTTCCAGGCCGAACTTTTCGCCGTTATGGCTTTCGGCCGGGGGCACGGGACGGCCTTCCTTGTTGTACAGGTAAGTTTCGATCAGCAAATAGATAACGGTGAGCAGGCCAATCAGAAGGCCGGTTTTGACCAGCAGGGCGGCGGCGGTCCAGAAGAAGGGCACGCCGCGCAAAAAGCCCAGGAAAAGCGGCGGGTCGCCCAGCGGCGTGAGGCTGCCGCCGGCGTTGGCCACCATGAAAATGAAGAACACCACGCTGTGCACCTTGTATTTGCGGTGCGCGTTGGCGCGCAGGAGCGGCCGGATGAACAGCATGGCCGCGCCGGTGGTTCCCATCCAACTGGCCAGGAAAGTGCCGACCAGCAAAATGGCGATGTTCACCTTGGGCGTGCCGATCAGCGAACCGGTAAGGCGCACCCCGCCGGCCACCGTGAACAGCGTGAACAGTAGGATGATGAAGGGCACGTAGTCGCTGAGCATGGCGTGCCAGAACTCGTACAGCGCCGTGCCGGGGCCGTAGGCGATGGCGCAGGGGACCAGGAAGGCCAGGCCCCAGAAAATCGCCACCTTGCCGAAGTGATGCTCCCAGAAGTGCGGTACCGCCAACGGGCAGATGGCGATGGAGAGCAGCATGCAGGCGAAGGGGATTACCCACACGGCGCTCAACTCTTTACCGGGAATGTGAAGGTCAGCGCACCAAGCCAAGTCCGGTGCGAAAAACACAGCCGCCAGAACAATGGTCAGACCCGTGAGGGCAAATTTAAGATTTTTCATAATGCAAAGGCTTATGCCCCAAACCAGCGAGATTTGCAACCAGAATTTAAGGAAATCCTCATTAATCGGCCTTTCCTTGATAGATTACGCCGGTCAGGCTGAGCCCCCGGGCCGGGGCGGTGGGAAAATCCAGGCCGGCGCGCCCGGCGCTGCCCAGGGCGCGCCGCGCGTCTTCCGGCGTCAGCCTCCCCTGCCCCACGGCCACCAGAAAACCGGCCAGATTGCGCACCATCTGCTTGAGGAAGCCGTTAGCGCGAAAACGCCAGGCCAGGTAGCGCCCTTCGGGATCCGGAAGGTTTTCTCCCGGCAGAGCCGGGTAAAAACGGCTGATCTCGTGGAGGGTGCGCCGGGTATCGGCCGGATCGGTGCCGCGGTTCTGAAAGCCGGCAAAGTCATGTTCGCCGATCAGGAGGGCGGCGGCCGCGTCCATGCCGGCCAGGCCCTGGGGGCCGAGCGGGCCGCAGGCCCAGACCCGGTCGCGCAGTTTGGGAGGGATGAAGGCGCGCTCCAGCCAGAGGCAATAGGTGTAGATTTTCTCTTTGGCGCTGAAGCGGGCGTGAAAATCCTCGCCCGCTTCCTCGGCCAGGAGAACGGAGAGGTCGGGCGGCAGCGAGGAATTGAGGGCGGCGCGCCAGTTGATGGCCGGCGTGCCGGCCGGCGTGTCGAAGTGGGCGATCTGGCCATCGGCGTGCACGCCGGCATCGGTGCGGCCGGAGCCGTGCAGGCGCACGGGCTGTCCGCACAGGCGCGCCACCGCGTCTTCCAGCACGCCCTGGACGGTGCGGGCTTCCTTACCCTGGTTGGGGGCCTGGATTTGCCAGCCGGAAAAGCCGGTGCCGAGATAAGCCAGCGTGAGTTTTATGCGCGCCATAAGTGCGGTTACTCCAGCGGCATCTGCATCCGGGCCAGGGCTTCGGCCAGGCGGGCGGCCCTGGCCGGGTCGGCCAGGGAGAGGATTTCGCCGGCCTGACGGCCGCGCATGCCCGCCAAAACTCTGACGGCGATCTTTTCGTCCAGGGAGGAGAGCACGTCGGCGGCCTGGCGGGCTTTCATGTTGGAGAGCACGTCCACCAGGTGGCGGTAGCGGGTGTCTTTAAGTTCCTCGGCGTCCTTGAGCATGATCTTGAGGCGCAGTTCGAGCTCCTGCATCTGTTGAAACTGGGAGTCCAGCTCGGCCTGCAAAATTTTGAGATCCTGTTCCTGCCGGGCCAGCTCTTCCTGCTTACGGGTCAGGGCTTCCAGGGAGAGCGAGCCGGGCTGGCCGGCCAGCGGGGCGGGCGGGTTGGACGGAGCGGCGGCAAAGGCCACGCCGGGGGCGCGGTGGCCGCTGCGCGTCGGATATTTGCCGTTTTTGGCTTCCGGCCGGGCTTCGGCCAGGGCGGTTTCAACTTTGGGGGCCGGCGCGGGGTTGGCCGGGATTTCCGCAACGGGCGGCGCCGAAATCTGCACGGCCGGATCGGCTTCGCCGGCAAAGGGCAGAATGGCGGCGGGGTCCAGCCCGGGGTTGGTCAACATCAGGCCGAGCAGGCAGAGCTTGGCGCCCACCAGGGTCAGCAGAAACTTGCAGAGGCCGGAGGGTTTCCCGCCGGAGCTAGACGGCTTCTTTCTTGTGGCGGATGGTTGCTGTTTCATCATAATCTCGCTGTTCGCTGAGTTTTTCTTCTTCGGCAAAACGCTTGGCCTGCTTGCTTTTCAACTTTTCCAGAAGTTCGCGCTCCTGGGCTCTGGCCACCAGTTCGCTCCGGCAAAGCTCCACTTCTTCCTCCAGGCTGGCCAGAAAGGCGGTGGAGTGGGTGATATCCTGGCGCAGGGCCAAAACGTAGGTCTGGGCCAGCCAGCGCTCGGCCCCGCTCATGGCGGCGGCGTCGCGCGATTTTTCGAGCTGCACGGCCAGTTCGCGCTTGAGCGATTCCAGCTTGGCAATTTCGGCGTCGCGCGCGGCCCGGGCTTTGGCCAGGGCCAGCATGGCCTGCTCTTCCAGCTGTTTGCGGTATTCCAGAACTTTTTCCAGTCTGAACTTGAATGCCATTGCGATCTCCCCGTAACAAGCTTGCGCTGTACGGCTTGAGTAATTGCAAAGCTGATGCCAAGTCATTTATATCATGAAATCGGCCAACTACAATAGCGGGGAAGCGCTTTGCCAGCAGGCGGCCGTCAATAAACCGGCAAGCTCGCCCCAGGTGATGGCCGCGCCCAGGTAGTCGCCGTTCAGGCCGCCTTGCCGGGCGGCCAGGCGGCGCAGGAACAGAACTCCGGCCAGGGCGGCGGCCAGGGCGGCCAGGGCGGTCGGAACGCCCACGCAGGCGAAACCGGCCAGCAGAGCGAAAACGGGCGCGGTAATGGGGGCGAGAGCGGCGTGGCGGGTGGAACGGGCCGGACGCAGCAGCAGCCGGCCCAGGCTGGAGCCGGGCATGGGCTTGGCCTGCCAGGCCAGGGGCGCTACCAGGCAGCGCCCCAGGAGCACGGCCCAGAGCAGGGCCGGCCAGGCCCCGGCGGCCAGGCAGGACGAACTGCCCAGGAGCATGCCGGCCAGGCCGAGGGCGAGGGCAATACCGCCAAAAGCGCCCAGGCGGCTGTCCTTGAGGATTTTCTGAAACGTTTCCGGCGTGTGTCCGCCGCCCATGGCGTCAAAAAGGTCGGCCCAGCCGTCCCAATGCAGGGCCCGGGTCAGCCAGGCGTGCAGGGCGGTGAAGGCCAGGCCGGCCAGCCAGGCTTGCGCGGCCGGGAAAAACGGGAAAGTTTGGCCAAGCAGAACCAGAGGCAGCGCGAAAGGCAGGGCCAGCGCCAGGCCCAAAACCAACCCGGCCAAAGGATACCAGGCCAGGGAAGCGGCAATTTCGCCTTCAGCGGCCAGCCGGGCCGGAGCGAGGCGGCTCAGGAAGGAGAGGGCCAGCAAAAAGCGGGCGGCCGCCTTTTTACCGGTTTTTTGAAGAAATGCTGAACGAAAGCGCATACAGGTGGTTGAAAAAGTCCACGTTCTCCACCGGCACGTCGGGCGGGGTGAAAATGTGCGCGCTGGCGTAGTTGAGAATGCCCCGGATGCCGGCTTCGATCATGTAGTTGGCCACGGTTTGCGCCGTGTCCGGCGGGGTGGTGATGATGCCGAGTTGCACGTTTTTGCCGGCCAGCACCTCGGCCATGCGGCGGGAGCAGGAAACTTCCACGCCGCCCACGCTCTTGCCGATTTTTTCCGGGTCGGTATCGAACACGGCCACGATGTTGTAGTGGCGCTGGCGGAATTCGCGGTGGCCCAAAAGAGCGCGGCCCAGGTTGCCGGCGCCGGCCAGGGCGCAGTTCCAGGGGCGGTCGATGTGCAGGGACTGCTTGATGGAGGAAATAAGGCGCCCCACGTCGTAGCCCACCCCGCGCACGCCGAACTCGCCGAAATAGGTCAGGTCCTTGCGGATTTGCGAAGCGTTGACGGCGCAAGCCTGCGAGAGGCTTTCCGAGGAGACGAGGTTCTCGTCGTTGCCCAGCATCCTTTCCAGGGTTTGCAGGTAAACGGCCAGACGACGAATGGTCGCGCGGGGGATGCGCTCGTTCTTGGGCGGCATGGACGGATCCCTTTGGGTAAGGGTGGGAAAAACACGCCGGGCGGGGATCCCACCTGCCCGGCGCGCGTGAATTCAAACTAGATGACGAAGAGCAGAATCATCGCGATGACCAGGGTGTAAATGGCCAGCGATTCGATGAAGGCGAAGCCCAGCAGCAGGGTGGTCATGATCTTGCCGCTGACTTCCGGGTTGCGGGCGGAAGCTTCGCAAGCGCCGCGCAGGCCGCTGCCCATGCCGATGCCGCAGCCAAGGGCGGCCAGGCCCATGCCGACAACGGCGCCGGCGTAAATCAGGCTGAGGGCGGGGTCCTTGTAGGCCTCGGCGCCGGCGGCTTCGGCGGCCAGGCCGATGGAGGACATGAGCAGAACGCCCGCGCAGCTCAGAGAAAGGATCAAAAGTTTACGCATTTAAATGCTCCTTAGCTAGTTATAATGTTGCGGTCTGAGACCATTCCCCAAATGCAAATTTGTTAATGGGCGTGCTCAAGCGCGCCCTTGATGTACACCATGGCAAGCATGAAGAAAATGAAAGCCTGGAGCGACTTCGCCAGCCCGAACAGGAAGTATATGGGCAGCGTGGCAAACAGCGGGGCCAGGGAGAAGAAGATGATCAGGATAACTTCTTCGCCGCGAATGTTCCCGAAAAGACGGAAAGAGAGCGAAACCGGGCGCACCAGGTGGCTGACGAACTCCAGAATGAGCATGAACGGCGCCAGCGCGGCCATGGGCCCCATGAAATGTTTGATGTAGCCGGGGCCCCAGCGGCGGATACCCAGGTAGTTGTAGTAGAGGAACACCGGGATGGCCATGGCCACGGTGGTGTTCAGGTTGGCGGTGGGAGCGTCGAAGCCGGGAATGAGCCCGATGAGGTTCATGACCAGGATGAACAGGAAAATGCCGCAGAGCAGGGGCACGAAGCGGCGCCCGACTTCGCCCATGTTGTCGATGACAAAATTTTCCAGCCCGCCGATGAGCACTTCCATGACATTCTGGGCGCCGGTGGGCACCATTTTAAGCTGGCGCCGCACGATGAGGCCGATGATCACGAGAATGGCCAGGGCCACATAGGTGTAGAAAATGTGCCGGACTTCAAGGGACTGTCCGTTGAGCACGATCCGGTCCAGGCCGAGCTCTTCGGAGATGAGAATCGGATGAACTAAACCACCACCAGCCATTGTCGCCTCCCGATATCTAGGAACGTTTGTTTTCCAAATGGTTGAGCACCGTCAGCACGGTGATTAGCGCCACGCAGCAGGTCAAACCCGCCAGAAACGCGACCGGCGATTCGCCCTTGAGGAGTATCGCCACCAAAACCAGGCCCGTAAGCAAAAGCCGCAAGACAAAGCGCGCCGCCTGCCCCAGCAGGAGTTCCCTGGAATACGAACCGCTGAAATACCTGAAAATGAACTGGCACATGAACCAGAAATTAAAGGTAAACAGCGCCGCCCCGGCAAAAAACATCAGAAACCAGTTGGTCCGCCAGAGCAAAGCCAGAGCCGGAACCAGGGAGACAAGCGTCAGAAGAATCTGAACCAGCATCACCCGGCGCAAGGGCGCGTCCGTAAAACCCCGGCGATACAAAAAAACTTCAATCTTTTTTCCCAGCATGCGGCCCCGGAGCATCTTTGTTTTCCGCCCCCTTCCGGGCCTTGTCCCTGCCGTCCTGCTCCCGCACGAGCCTTTGCGCGTCCAGGTAAATATTCCGAAAACCGGCCGCGATGCCGATAATAAAAAATACGGCTTTCAGCCAGGGGCCGGTATCCAGCCATTTATCAAGCCAGTAGCCGATAAAGCCGCCCACCAGCATGCCGGAAAGCAGGTGAAACCCCATCATGCCGGCGGTGCCGAAAGAATCAAGCAAGCCGGTCCGCGCGCTGAGGCGCCGGCCGGCGTCACGGATTTTGCTGTCGAGATCCGTATTTTTCGTCCGCTCGTCCTTGGAGTCCAACACGCTTCCTAGCACAGGGCTCCTGCCCCGTCAAATTTAATTTAGATTTTCCCGGCCTTCGCACGGCCGCCAGGCCCGATTTGTCAACTATACTCCGGCCCCGGCGCAAGATCAAGGGCCGCCACCGCTTCCAGGTGCGGCGTGTGCGGGAACATGTCCACCAGGGCGAGCGAGCGCAGCCGGTAAAACGGTCCCAGCCCGGCCAGGTCGCGGGCCAGGGTGGCCGGGTCGCAGGAAACGTAGAGGAGGCGCCCGGGCCGGGCTTTGACGATGCCCTCCAGCACCCGGGCGGACATGCCGCCGCGTGGCGGGTCGGCGACCAGGAGATCCGGCCGCTTGTTTTTCAGCTTCAAAGCCAGGGCGGGCAGGAGACGGGCGGCCTCGCCGGCTTCAAAACGGGCCCGGCCATAATGCGGATGCGGGCCCAGGCGGGCGGCGTTGGCCCGGGCGGCCTGCACGGCCGCCGCGTTCTGTTCCAGCCCGAGAATGCTCCCGGCTTCCTTCCCTATATACAGGGCCAGCGCCCCGGCGCCGGAATAAACGTCCCAGAGGGTTTCGCCGGCGCGCAGGCCTGCGTATTCGGCGGCCTTGGCGTAAAGGAGCGCGGCCGCGCCGGTATTGGTCTGGGCAAAGCCGTCCAGCGGAAATTCCAGCAGCAGGGTCCCGAACTCTTCCCACAGGGAACGGGGGCCGTAAAGCTTGACCGGCCGGCCGGGCTGGCCGGCCGCGCCCGAGATTTTCAGCGTGATCAGGAGCGAAGTCACGCCCTCCCCGGCCAGCGCCGCCCATAGCTTATCCAGCAAGGCCGGGGCCGGAGCGGCCGCGCAAACAAGCTCGGCCGAGCGCTGCCTGACGCCTTCCTTGAGGTATTCCGGTTCCCGCAGAACAAGAGAGCGGGGCGCCAGCCCGTTCGCCCGGGCCCAGGCCCGCACCGCGCGCAATACGGCCCCGGCGGCCGGGCTTTGCAGCGGGCAGGACTCCAGATCCAGCACCTCGTTGGAAGCGCGGCGCTTCAGCCCCAGGCGCACGGCGCCAGAGTCCTCCTGCCCGAAGGCGTATTCCATCTTGTTGCGGTAACCGGCCAGGCGCGGTGAAGGGAGAATGTCCGGCAGGCCGGAAAAAGCGACCCCGCCGATGCGGGAAAGCACCTGCCTGGCCCGCTGCTGCTTGAAACGCAGTTGGGCCGGGTAGGAGAGGTTCTGCAAAGCGCAGCCGCCGCACTCTCCGAAATAAGGGCAGAACGGGCGGACTTCGTCCGGCGAGGGAGCGAGGGTTTCCAGCACCCGGGCCAGGAGCGCGCGCTTCTTTTGTCCGGTCACTTCGGCCAGCACCCGCTCGCCGGGCAGCCCCCGGTCCAGAAAGCACACCCGTCCGGCATGCCGGGCCACGGCCGAGCCGTCCACGTTAAGGTCGCAAATTTCCAGTTCCAGGCGCGAGCCCATCTCAGGCAGAGCAAAATTGTTCATCCCGGCGCTATAACATTACGGGCGGCGCTTGCCAACATCCCATGGAAAAAGACCTTGACTTGGGATTATAAATTGCAGAGAGTAATTTGTTAACCATAGCTACAGGTGCGAAGACATGCTTACTGAACTGATCGCCAACATAAAAGAACAGGCCAGTGCGCAGGCGGTGTTCGGAACAGGGCTTATCGGCGCTTACTTCGCGCTGATCCTGGGCGCCGCGGCCTGGCGGATCCGGCAACGGATAAACGCGGCCAGGCCGCCCCGCTACAAGCCGAAGCGCGGCGAATACTTTTAAAATAGTTCTACCGCCTGCTTGACTTTAACGAAAAAAGCGGCTAAACGTCCCTTCTCTTTTCTGGAGGAATAATAACATGTATGCAATAGTTGAAACTGGCGGCCAGCAGTTCCGCGTTGAAGAAGGCGGCAAGGTTCGGGTGAACCTTTTGCCCGCCAAGGTCGGCTCCGAAGTTGAGCTGAACAAGGTGCTGCTCCTCGGCGGCGGGAGCCTCTCCGTGGGCAAACCCTATGTTGAAGGCGCCTCCGTAAAGGCCGAAGTTGTGGACCATACTCTGGGCGACAAGGTCGTGGTTTTCAAAAAGTGGCGCCGCAACGACTCGCGCCGCACCACCGGCCACCGCCAGCAGTACACCGTGCTTAAAATCAAATCTATTACGGCTTAAGGTTTACCTGGCCGATTCAGGAGCGAGACATGGCTCATAAAAAAGCAGGCGGGAGTTCCCGCAACGGACGCGACAGTCAGGGTCAAAGACGCGGCGTCAAGCGCTACGGCGGCGAGCCCGTCCTGGCCGGCAACATCATCGTGCGCCAGGTCGGCACCAAAATTCACCCCGGCAACAACGTCGGCCTGGGCCGCGACTACACCATCTTCGCCACCTGCGACGGTCACGTGAAGTTCGAACGCTACACCCGCAAGAAAAAAATTCTTACCCGGGTGCATGTGGAACCGGTAGACGCGATCTAAACCGGCGTGACCTGAAATTTAAGGGCGGGGGCGGCAGCTTTCGCCCTTTTTCAGTTAGGAAAACAAACATGCGTTTTATTGACGAGGCCCGGGTTACGCTGCGGGCCGGCAAGGGCGGGGCCGGGTGCGTGGCCTTCAGGCGGGAAAAGTTCGTTCCTTTTGGCGGCCCCAACGGCGGCAACGGCGGCGACGGCGGCGGCATTATTTTGCGCGCCTCTTCCAAGCTGATGTCGCTGTACGACTTTCGCCTCAAGCGCCATTACGAGGCGGAAAACGGCAAACCGGGCAAAGGCTCGCAGATGCACGGCCGCAACGGGGCGGACCTGGTGCTGGACCTGCCGCTGGGCACCCAGGTGTTTCTGATGCGCGAAGACGGCGGGGAAAGCCTGCTCACCGACCTGCCGCAAGACGGCCTGGCGGTGCCGGTAGCGCGCGGCGGCCGGGGCGGCAAGGGCAACGAGTTTTTCAAGAGCGCCACCCAGCAGGCGCCGCGCTTTGCCCAGCCGGGCGAGGAAGGCGACTTTCTGGACGTGCGCCTGGAGCTGAAAATCCTGGCCGACTGCGGGCTGCTGGGCCTGCCCAACGCCGGCAAATCCACCTTCATCGCGGCGGTTTCGGCCGCCCGGCCGAAAATAGCCCCTTACCCCTTCACCACCCTGGAGCCGAACCTGGGCGTAATGCTGCATGACGGCGACCCGGATCGGCGCATGGTCATTGCCGACATCCCGGGCCTGATTGAGGGCGCCGCGCAGGGCGTCGGCCTGGGGCACCGGTTTTTGCGGCATGTGGAGCGCACCCGCTTTTTGCTGCACCTCCTGAGCGCCGCCGACCTGGATCCGGACGGCCTGGACCCCTGGGAAGGCTTCGACCTGATCAACGAAGAGCTGCGCCTGTTCGACGAGAGCCTGGCCGAGCGGCGGCAAATCGAGGTGATCAACAAAATTGACCTGCTGGAACCGGCGGCGTTGGTCAAACTGCGCGAGCGCGCCCGGGCCGGGGAGCGGAAAATCTTTTTTATCTCCGCTCTGGAAAAGACGGGGCTGGAGGAATTGACTGCGGAAATGTGGCGGCTGCAGGCCGAACTGGATCTCCACACTCCCCTGGAGCGCAACTTGCGGGCCCTTGGCGGCCCGGACAGGGAAGAGGCGGACGGAGACGATTCCGACGATGACTCCTGCGCTGACGGCGGCAACCTGGACCAGGTTTAAACCCGGATGGCGAAACAAGCTTATGTCTGAACACGTTATAGTGGAACGGGCCACCCCGGCGGTCTTCGACCTTGTGGTGGCCGGGGCCGGGCATGCCGGTTGCGAAGCGGCCATGGCCGCGGCCAACCTTGGCCTTAGCATCTTGATCATCACCAGCAATATCGACCGGATCGGGCACTTGTCCTGCAACCCGGCCATCGGCGGCCTGGGCAAGGGGCACATGGTGCGCGAAATTGACGCCCTGGGCGGCATGATGGGCCGCTGGGCCGACCGGGCCGGCATTCAGTTCCGCATTCTCAACGCCAGCAAGGGCCCGGCCGTGCAGGCGCCGCGCGCCCAAATGGACCGCGCCGCATACATGGCGGCGGTGCAAAAAGATATTTCGCGCCACCCCCAAATCTGGCTGCTCCAGGATTTCGCAGCCAGGCCGCTTTTGACCGACGGGCGGCTGAGCGGCGTTGAAACCGAACTGGGGCAGCGCTTCAGTTGCCGCCATCTCCTGCTGACCACCGGCACGTTTACCAACGGGCTGCTGCATTTCGGGCCGGTGAAAATCCCTGGCGGACGGGCGGGCGACGCGCCCTGCACCGGCCTCAGCCCGGCCCTGGAAAAACTGGGCCTGAGCCTGGGCCGGCTCATGACCTGCACCACGCCGCGCCTGGCCAGGGACAGCGTGGATTTTTCCGTCATGCGGGAACAGCCGGGCGACGAGCCGGTGCCGCAATTCAGTTTTACCGGGCCGCGCCCGCCGCTGCCCCAGCTCCCCTGCCACATGACCTGGACGAATCCGGCCGGGCATGAAGTAATCCGCCGCTCCCTGCACCTTTCGCCCATGTACAACGGCGACATCGCCCAACCCGGCCCGCGCTACTGCCCGGCCATTGAAGACAAAATCGCCAAGTTTCCGGAAAAGGAACGGCATCAGATTTTTGTGGAGCCGGAAGGGCTGGACTCCCTTGAAATTTACCCCAACAACATTCCAACGGGGCTGCCGGTGGAAGTGCAGCAAGAATTTCTGGCAACCGTGCCGGGGCTGGAGCGGAGCCGGATCCTCCGGCCCGGCTACGCCGTGGAATACGATTTCATCTACCCCACCCAGCTTAAGCCTACCCTGGAAACCAAGCCGGTGCCGGGCCTGTGGTCGGCCGGGCAGATCAACGGCACTTCCGGCTACGAGGAAGCGGCGGCCCAGGGCCTGTGGGCCGCGCTGAATATCTGCTGCGCGCTGCGCGGCCTGCCGCCCTTCCTGCCGGGGCGCGACCAGTCTTATATCGCGGTGCTGGTGGACGACCTGGTGACCAAGGGCACCAACGAGCCCTACCGCATGCTCACCTCCCGCGCCGAGCACCGCCTGCTCCTGCGCCACAGCAACGCCGACCTGCGCCTGACGCCGGAAGGCCGGCGCATCGGGCTGGTGGGCGACGGGCAATGGGCCGCCTTTTCGCGCAAGCGGGAGGAAATAGCCGACCTCAGGCGCGAGCTTGAAGAGCGCCGCATCAAGCCGGACGCGGAAACCCGGGCCAAGCTCGAGCGTATCGGCCAGAGCGCGCCGGTGCGCGGCGTCCCCCTGGCCGAACTGTTGCGCCGGCCGGAAATGAACTGCGCCAAACTGGCCGTATTCTGGCCGGAAATTCTGAACTACAGCCCGGAGGCCCGCCTGGAGGCGGAAAGCTCTCTGCTTTACGCGGGCTACCTGGCCCGCCAGGAAGAATTGGCCCGGCGCCGGCGCAAGGACGAGGAAGTGAGCCTGGCCGGCCTCGATTATACCCGGGTGCACGGACTCAGCCGCGAGGAAGTGGAAAAACTGCGGCAAATCCAGCCGCTCACCCTGGGCCAGGCCGCCCGCATCTCCGGCGTAAACCCTTCCGCTCTGGGCTGCATTGAAATTCACCTGAAAAAATTTGCCGGCAAATCATAATAGCGCCTTTCAAGTGTGATATGTTCTATCAGGCTCTTTGCCTATTGCCGAAGCGCCAAGAAAAACGTAATAATAAATGGCGTATTGCCATGGGGGGCCACTGTGCACAAAATTGGCGAAATAAAACCAGTTGGCGGAGTAAATGTTTAACACCATCAACGACGGGCTTTTGCGCTTTTGCTCCGAGTATTTGCCGCTGCCGCTTTCGGCTGTATCCAACGAAACGGCGGCCAGCATTCGCGATTCAGCCCTGAATTCGGTCCACATGGAAGTGCTACTGCGCGGGGGGCTGGTGGCCGGGGCCGTATTACTGCTCTTCTGCATTTTCACGATAATCCGCTACTTTCTTTCCAGCCGCAAAGCCTTTGTGCCGGCCGGCTGGATTACCTTGCCGCGCCAGGTGCGCGCTCTTTTGAACGGCGCCCTGGAACAGCGCAGCACCCTGGAGTTGCAGTTCAACGACAGCCGCAACCAGCGCCGCCCGGTGCTGCGCTGCAGCCTGGAGGAAGTGGGCGCGGGACGCGTCGGCATCGAAGCCTACGGCATCAACAATATCGTGGCCGGCTGGATCGGGCGGGAAATTTCCTGCTATTTCAAGCTCAAGATCAAGGATCAGTCCGTATATTACACCTTCGACAGCACGGTGGAGAGCGTGGAAGCCAGGCCGCGCGGCGTCAGCGCCCTGTGGCTTTCGTTCCCCACCCGGATGCAGAACCGCCAGAAACGCGCCTTTTTGCGCATTTCGCCCCCGATGGACTATTTTTTGGGCGCGGCGGTCTGGTTCGGCCGCAACCTGCCGGCGGACGGCAACCTGGGCAACATAGCCCTCTGGCCCAAACCCAGCCTGACCCTCCTGCCCGGCAAGGAACGACAGTTTTTCATCCGCGACCTTTCGGCCGGCGGCGTGCGGCTCTGGGTGCCGCGCCGGGAAAAGGACGCCAGGCGGCATGACTTTAACCTTGCCGAGCAAATGGCCCTGTTGCTGGACTTGTTCGACCCGGACAACAGCCGGCGGCTGCGCTACTGGCTGCTCTGCCGGGTGCAGAACCTGATTACCGACTTCAACGACCAGAGCTTCGATATCGGGTTGCAGTTCCTGGCCTGGGCCGCGCCCAAAGAGGACGGGAGCAGCCTGGAATGGCTGAAGCTCACCCGGGAAAAGGAAGTCGCCCCCCTGGGCAACTGGATTATGCACCGCCACCTGGAAATTTTCCGCGCCAACCCGGACCTGAAATAAGCCGCCCGTCCGCTAAA
>JAISDX010000107.1 GCA_031264465.1 Deltaproteobacteria bacterium
TTGGAGGTTTTTCCCTGTTCTGGGAACCTCGCTAAACAGCCGCCGAGTTATGGGCTTGGCCTTTTCCTCAGCGGCGAAGAGGGTAATTATACCCATCGGGAGGGGGTGTCAACAGGAAAAGTTAAAAATCTCCAAATAAGTTCTCAGCACAGCCGCCCCTTTTTCAAATGCGCTCTTCCCAACGCGCTGAACTCCCGGTATAACCTTCGGCGGGAGAGCGATATCGTGAACATTCTCTATACAAACTTTCATTTCAAGGCCGGTGGCGGGCACACCACTTACATCCTCTCCCTCCTGGACAACCCGGCACATACCGCCTTTGTCGCCTGTGCCCCGCAAAGCCGCCTTTACCAGACGTTGCGGGAGCGCGGTTTCGAGCGGCTGATCCCGATTGAATTCTACACCAAGGTCAAGGATTTCGGGCTGGTGGTCAAAAACACCAGGCTGTTGAAGAAGGCTATCGAGGAACACGCCCTGGACATCGTGCATACAAACGGCTCGCCGGACAACCGCATGGCCTTGTACGTTTCGTGGTTCAGCCGCCATAAGTTTAGGATTGCTTTCACCAAACACAACAGCCGCCCGGTGACCGGCCTGTTCGCGCGCTATCGTCTGCGCAAAGTGAACGATGCGGTCATTTTTGTTTCGGAAGCCGCCAAACGGGCCGCCGGCTTCCCCGAAGCCTTTCCCCGGTTCCACGTTGTGGAAAACGGAATCGACCTGAACCATTGGAAGCGCAGCACTCCGCCTGGCGACGGCAGCGGGAAAATACGCCTGGTCAGCACCGCCGGCTGCGCCAGGACCAAAGGCTGGATTCACCTTGCCGAAGCGCTGGCTCTGCTTTCGGCAGAAGAGCGGGCGCGCTTTTCGGCCGTGGTGGTGGGCCGGAACGAGCGCTCGCAGGCAGCCATGCAGACCAGAGCCCGGGAACTTTGCGGCATGGAGTTCCCCGGTTACTGCAACGACCCGCGCGCTTGGCTGGAAGACGGCGACATCGCCTTCCTCCTCTCCTACAGCGAAGCCTCGAGCTTCGCCCAGCGCGAAATGATGGCCATGGGCCTGCCGCTCATCGTGAGCGACTGCCCCAGCCTGGTAAGCAATGTCGACCCGAGCTGCGGCTGGGTGACCAAGCGGCGCGACGCCGAATCCGTTGCCGGGGCGCTGCGCGAAATTCTGGCCCTGCCTGCGGAAAAACTGCGAGAAATGCAGGCGGCCGCCCGCCGCAAGGCCGAGGAACAGTTCGATATTGCCGACACCATTGCCCGCACCAACAAAATTTACGCCGCTCTTGCGCCCGAGCCGGGCCAGTTGGACAAAAGGCTCTGAACAATGCCGCGCCAAGCCAAAAGCCTGCCGATACTGATGTATCACAACATCAGCAACTATCGGGACAAACTGTCGATTCCACCCGCGCTTTTCGAGGAGCATTGCCGGACCACGGCCGAAAAAGGCTGGCGCGCGGTCGGCCTGACGGAAGCGGAAGATTTTTTTCTGCACGGCGCCCCGCTGCCGGCCGGGTCGTTCCTGATCACTCTGGATGACGGCTATCTCGACAACTACGTGAACGCTTGGCCGATTCTGGCAAAATACGGGCACAAGGCCGTAATTTTTCCGGTGGCCGATCTGATTACGGCGGCCACGGAAGACAGCGGCCCGCATGCCGCCCCGCGCCCCAGCCTGGCCGAGGTCTGGGCCGGCCGCCTGGCACCTGAAGATCTGCCCGCAGTGGACAACCCACTACGGCATACTCCGCAGGGCTACCCGGTGCGGGAAGACCGCTTTTTTACCTGGCCCGAAGCCAGGGCCATGCAGGAGAGCGGGGTAATCAGCTTTGGCGGGCACGGCCTGGGGCACAACGGGGTATTTTCCGGGCCCGAGTACGAGACTTTTCTGCGGCCGGCCGGCCGGACCGCTCCCCTGGACCACCTGGTCAAAGAGATGATTTGGGGCATGCCCTGGTTTAAACGGGCCTCGGAGTTCACGGCGCGCGCCTTCACTCCGGCCCCGGAACTGCTCGCGGCCGTGCGCGCCCTGGTCCCCCAGGACGAAGCCGCCGCTTGTGAGTTTTTCCTGGACGAGGCCAACCAGTTGCGCTTGAAGGAGCTGGCTGATTCTTTCGCCGGCAACCTGGGGCGCCTGGAAACGGAGCGGGAAAGAATGGAGCGCCTGAGCGGGATTTTTGCCAAAAACCAGAACATATTCCGGCGCGAGCTCGGCCACCCGGCGCGGAGCTTTTGCTGGCCCTGGGGGCGCTGCAACGAGTCGAGCATACAAGCGGCTTCGGAAAGCGGCTTCAGCGTTTTCTTCAACGTCTCGCCCGGGCCCAACCGGCCGGGCAAGGCCCTGAATATCAACCGCTTCAGCGCCAAAAGAGATACGAAAAAAACGCTCAACCGGCTCCGGATTTACAGCCGACCCCTGCTGGGAGCGCTGTACCTCAAGGCCCGCCTGTAGAAACCTGTTACCGCAAGGACAACAACATGGATTGCATTCTCTCGCTGCGCGATCAGAGCGGCGGTTATTACGTTAATACCTATCTTACACTGCTGTCGCTTTTTAAAAATGCCAGTTGCCAGGTGAACGTCCATATAATGCATGACGAGACCATCGACCATGCCGTTAAGCCGCTGACCGAACTTGCCGGCAGCTTTGCGCAACAGATCTTTTTCCACAAGGTGGCTGATCTTGATGCGGAAATAGTTTCAAAAATATCAAAACGCTTCAACATTGCCGCCACTTACCGCTTGTACGCGCTGGACCATATTGAAGCGGACAGGGTTGTTTACCTTGATTCCGATATTATTGTGAAAAAAAACCTGAAAGTGTTTGAAGACATAAACCTGGACGACTACTTTATCGCGGCCGTAAAAAACATCGGCGGATTGTGGAAAAACAGGAAAAAAGAAAAACAGAACCAGCCGACCATCGACTTTCTGCGGCTCAAGCGGGAATCGTACTTTAATACCGGTATGGTTTATTTGAATTTGAAAAATATCCGCGCGGCCTACCCGGACGGAAATATTTTCGTGAAGCGGCTGAAAGACGCCGTTCTGGCCGATATAGCGCTGCCCTACCCGGACCAGGACATCATCAACAGCGTTTGCTGTTCCTGGCCCGGCAAAATTCTATGGCTGGACGAGTCTTTCAACTACATGACCTACAAGCGCGGCAGAGCCTACGACACCATGGATCAACTGGAAGACAAAATCATCCACTACGCCCTCCTGAAGCCCTGGGATACCTTTTTCCCCATCCACCTGGCTTTCTGGGAATACTACGCGGCGAGTCCGTTCAAAGACGATCTGTTCAAGCGGATCGACCAGGCGCTGCACTCCGAAAAGATGGAGTTCATGCGTCACTACGCCGACAACCCGAAAAACCGCGCCCTTGGCGCCGCAGTGCTCAAATCCGGTCTGCGCGGTGTATTGTTCAGATAAGTTGAGTTGGACAGAGCAAAATAGAAAACCCTGTACCGGGTCTGGTCCAGGGCTTATAAAATTGGCGATTATCGAGCAAAATTTTAAAAGCATTCCTGCGGACGCTTTTAAAAATGTGGTGGGCCTGGATAGACTTGAACTATCGACCTCACGCTTATCAGGCGTGCGCTCTAACCACCTGAGCTACAGGCCCTACCCAATCAGTCAAAGAACCCTTGGTTCCTTGCCAATTAA
>JAISDX010000124.1 GCA_031264465.1 Deltaproteobacteria bacterium
CCGGCTGGGCCGCTTTTGAAGCCGGCGCCGCCAGGGCGGCGCCCGCGCTCAGCAGCAGGGCCAGCAGCAGAACACGGCCGATCGCTCCGCCTTTGCGGAGCGCGGTCCCTTTTGCAAGCTGCGTTGTCATAAATTCTTCCTCTTTGAGGTTTAGGGGGTTGTAGTTATCTCCGCCAACGCCCGTCGAACTTTGCGCCTTCGAGACCTGCTTTTGCCGCCTTCAGCGGCGCGAGCAAACGCGCATTGCTCCCAGGAGCGTTATGGAAGCGCAGCTTAATGGTTTTTTTGCTCCCTGGCCGCGTCAGGCTCCTCCCGTGCGAAGCTCATGTATGTCTTGATACAATTCGCTCCGCCCGGAAGGTACCTTCCTTGCCAGGAAACAAAAATCCTCATTAAGCAGCGCTTCCTTATACGGAGCGGTCTTGTTGTCTCACTTTTTTAACACCGTTCGGCTGTCTGCCCGGCGCCGGAGTCCGCCTGTTTGCGCAATCCGGCCTGCTGGCCTGAATTCTCTCAGCCGCCAGCCTCAAAAAATTGATATCAGCTATCGTTACTATTTATTTGCGGTCATGGCAAGAGAGTTTTGTTTTTTTCCGTTGCGCCAGGCAATATTTTCGTCCTTGCCGAGCCTTTCAAGCGTGCAATATTCTATAGCAGCCGCAGACCGTGATACAGGCCGAAAGCCCCGTCCCGCCCCGAGCCGGCCCCGATGCTGAGCGCCAGTTCCAGCGCGGGCGCAAATTCCGTCCGCCCCTGCAAGGCCAGGAGCAGGTTCGGCAGCGGCCAGGCAAAGCTCCCGCGCAAAGCTTCCCGCAGCAAGTGGCGGCTCAAATCCGTGGTCCTGCCCAAGGCCGGCCGGCAAGCGGCCGCAAGCTCCGGCAGCCGCTCCGGCGCGCGGCTGGCCAGGGCCAAGGCGAAACCGCAGAGCATGTCGTCACCGGCCGGGGTCAGGCCCGGGCCGGCCCCGACGACGGCCGTAAAATCCGCTTTTTCCCGGCGGGCGAAGGCGGCCGCCGGTTTCATAAACCCGGCCTTGACCCGCCCGGCCAGGGCGGCCGGCGAGTGCTCCGGCCCGCTTGCCAGCGCCAGCGCCAAACCCGGCAACAGATCCGCCCGCACCTCCCCCCGCAGTTCCGGCATGCTCCAGACCGTGGCCCGCCGGTAATCTTCGGCCGGTTCACCGTCCAAAAACAGCCGCCCGCCCGTGAGGGAGAATTCCGAGCCCGGGCCGGCCGCGGCCAGGGTGGCCGGCCGGGCCAGGGCGCCGCTTTCGGATATCCAGAGCGGTTCGCCAATAAAGCTGAAGATGGTGTCGCCCACGGCCACGTTCACGGCCCGGCGAAAAACGGAATGGACCCGGCCCCGCCAGTTGGTTTGCTCAAGATCCGGGCAAACGGCCCGCCCGATCAAAAGCCCGGCGCCGGCCAGGCTCGGAGTATGGGCCGGCTCAGTTTTCATAAGCCCGCAGAATAGCCTGGCGCAAAGCTTCCAATGCGTTGTCCATACCTTCCTGAATATTGCTTTCAATGTATTTTGCGGCCAGTTTTTCATCGCCGGCGTGAACGGCCTTGAGCAGTTCGACGTGCTGGTTCTTGGTGCTGCTGGCGCGGTTGGGCTTGGAGAAGTCAATCACCCGGAACACCCGCAGGCGGTCGTTGATGCGCCGCAGTTCGTCCACAATGGTTCCGTTGCCGTAAACCTCGGCCAGCCTTTCGTGGAAGGCCCGGTCGGCCCGGGCCAGTTCCTCGTCGCCCAGGTCGTTTTGCCGCGTGATGTTCTGCCAGCGGGAGAGCAGGTCGGCCAGATCATCGCGGTTGTCGCGCCGGCAAAGCTGCCGCACCACGTAACTTTCCAGGGCCAGGCGCAGTTCGTACAGTTCCTTCACCCCGTTCTGGCTGATGCGCTTGATCACGTAGCTGCGGTTATTGGCCTTGTGGATCAGGCCCGAGGTCTCCAGCGCGCGCAACGCTTCCCGCACCGGGCTGCGGCTCACCCCGAACTCGGCGCAGAGCGCCTCTTCCACCAGCAAGTAATTGGGCGGGTACTCCAGGTCGAGAAGGCGCTTGCGCAGCGTTTCCTCAACCCGCTCCCCCAGTTTGACTTTTTTGCCCTGCTTTTTCATAGAGCTAACTCTAAATAGCGGCCAATTTTTTTGCAAGCAAGATGATTCGGGCCTCCGGCGCTCACCCCCGGTTGGTTGCTTCCCCCGCTCTTCTCTTTACTGCACAACCCGCGTGCCGGTTTTGCCTTGCACGGCTTCGCGCAATTTTTCCGGGGTGGTGATCAGGCCCTGGCCGCCGGTGTTTTTCACGAACATGGCCAGCGCCCTGATTTTCGGGCCCATGCTGCCGGGCGGGAATTCGCCGGAGGCGAGGTGGGTTTCGGCCTCGGCCAGGGAGAGCCGGTCCAGCCAGACCTGGTCGGGCTTGCCGAAGCGCAGGGCCACCCGCTCCACGGCTGTGGGCAGGATCAGCAGGTCCGCGCCCAGGCGGGCGGCCAGCAGGGCCGAGGACATATCCTTGTCGATGACGGCCTCCACGCCCGCCAGGTCGCCCTTGGCGTCGCGGATGACGGGCACGCCGCCGCCGCCTAGGGTGATGACGGTGAGGCCGGCTTCAACCATCAAGCGGATGGCGCCTTCCTCGATGATTTCCACCGGTTCGGGCGAGGGCACCACGCGACGCCAGCCGCGCCCGGCGTCTTCCACCACGCTCCAGCCGTAGTCGCGGGCCAGTTCCCGGGCGGCTTCGGCACTGAACCAGCCGCCAATGGGCTTGGAGGGAGCGCGAAAGGCCGGGTCGTCGGCGCTGACCAGGGTTTGGGCCACCAGGGCCACGGGCTGGCGCTTGATGCCCTGGCGGCGGAAGGCGTTGCCCAGGGCTTTGCAGAACATGTAGCCCACTGCGCCCTGGATGTCGGCCCCGGCGTAATCCATGGGCACGGGCGGCACTTCGTGGCCCGAGAGCTCGGAGCGGCGCAAAATCATGCCCACCTGCGGCCCGTTGCCGTGCGAAATGACCAAGTTCCAGCCCTCTTGCATCATGGCGGCCAGGTGCAGGGCGGTTTCCCGCACTTTTTCATACTGATGCGGGATGCTGAGGTGGTCTTTGTCGGGCGAAAGCGCGTTGCCGCCAATGGCCACCACGGCCAATTTCCCGGCCGATTTGGCGCCCGGTTCGCTTGTTGGGTTATTGGGCATTCCCCACCTCTTCGTACAGCGCTTCCACGGCGGCGGTGAAGCAGGGCAGGGGGGCGGTGGTCAGGCCGGCTCCAATCTGCCCCACTCCGGCCTCCTTGTGGGCGATGCCGGTGTTGATGATGGGGAGAATGCCGGTATCGACCACCAGGCGGGCGTCTATGCCGGCCGGGGCGCCGCCGAAGTTCAGCATGGGCAGGGTGAAGGCGGAGTTGGCCCCCAGGGTGATGGCTTTCATGGCCAGGGTATTGCGCAAGGCGTCGTCGGTGCTGCCGCCCACGAACTGCACGATGGCCGGGGCGGCGGCCATGGCGAAGCCGCCCAGGCCGCAGGTTTCGGTAATGGCGCTGTCGCCCAGGTCGCGGGCCGCGTCCGCCTGGCTGAAGCCGGGGAAGAACAGGCCCTCAATGTAGTTGGCCCGGGCCTGGAACCAGCGGCCGGGAAAGGCCGCCAGCTGGATGCCGAAGTTGACGCCGTTGCGGGCCATGACCGTGAGCATGGAACTGCCCGGCACGCCGGCGGCGGCGTTCAGCATGAGCTTGCAGGCGGCCATGGAGATGTTCAGGAAGAAGTGATCGTTGCCCGCGATGAAACCGAAGGCGGCGGCCAGTTCTTTTTCGTCGGCCACATTGCCGGCCAGGGCGGCCGGCGCCAGTTTGCGGAACAGGAGCGAAGTGGCGGCCGCGTTGCGGTTGTGCACTTCGTCGCCCATGTGCAGGGCCTGGGCCATGAGCGGTTTGAGTTCCATGGGACCGGTGGCGGCCAGGGTTTTTTGCAGCACCGGGGCCAGGTGTTCGCCCATCCAGCGCAGGCGCTCCAGCACTTCCGGGCCGCCCGCCCCGAAGCGCAGCACCTTGCCCAGGCCTTCGTTGAAATTGCAGAAAGTCCGGGCGCCGTTAACGGCATCGCGCACCACCCATAGCGGCATGCTCGGGCTGATTACCCCGGCCATGGGACCGACGGCGTTGTGGTGGTTGCAGGCATCCAGCTCGATTTCGCCGTTTTCCGCCATTCTGGCGGCGGCTTCCGGGCTGTCGGCCCAGCGCTCCAGCATGGCGGCGCCGGCCACCGCGCCCTTTTGCGGGCCGCACATTTCCGCCCAGCTTATGGGCGGGCCGGAATGCAGCAGGAGCTTGCGCCCCTGCATGGCCGGGATGACCGCGCCGGCGGTTTCCACCCCTGCCAGGAGCGGGGTCGAGGCCAGGTAGCGCTCGTAGGCGATTTTGTTGGCCGCTTCAATTTTGGGGTGGCCGACCAGCCGGGCCAGCTTCCAGCCCAGGGCGGCATCGCCGGCGGCCGGCGGCTGCCAGCGGCACCGGGCCACCGGCTTCCGCCTGGCGGCCAGGGGTTCGGCAAAGCGCTCCAGCCCGGCGTTGATAACGGATAATTCGGAAGAAATTAACGATTTCACGGTTATTCTCCGCTTTGGCTTGCCAGAGGAGGTGCGGGCGCCGGGGTCAAGCCGCCAAGAACGGCGCCGGCCAGGGCCACGGCCTGGATGTTGCTGGCGCACAGGTGAAAGCCTGCCGCCGCCAGCTTGGCGCGCTGCTCGCGGAAGTTTTGCGGGTCGCCCTCGGTGCCGCAGACAAAGCCGATGTAGACGATGTCCTTGCCCCCGTTCTTATGCGCCGCGCTGCGTTTTTTGGCTTCAGCCACGGCCTGGGCCAGTTCGCCGGCCGGGTCGGGGTGGGCGCCGTAGCCCAGCACCACGTCCAGGAGCAGCACGGCGGTTTCCGGGTCGTCGGCTTCCTGGAGCAGGCGGCGGTTGCGCTGCGCGGGGTCGATCATCGGGTGCGGCTTGCCCCGGGTAAAGTCGTCGTCGCCCAGGTCAATCACGGTATGGCCCACGCTTTTGTGAATGTCGGCCAGTTTTTGCACGCTGCCGACGGGGGTGTTGCCGGCGAGGGCCGGCAGGAGTTTTTGCAGGTGGAGCAGGGCTTCGTAGCAAAAGGTGCCGCCGCTGTAGAGGCCGCGCAGGTATTTTTGCCCGGGTTTGAGCCTGGCCCGCAAACTGGCGGATTGCCTTTGGATTTGCAGGTCGTCGCCGGCCGGGCTCGCGTAGGCGGGCGCTTTGCCCTGGGCCAGTTCGGCCGCCTTGTGGGCCGCTTCCTCCAGGCTGTGGGCCTGCACCAGGTTGCCCTGGTCATAGGAGCCGGCCGGCGCGCCCAAAAAGCACACCACCACGGGTTTTTGAGTTTTGCGGGCCTCTTCCAGCACCGCTTCGGCCACTTCCTTGGCCGGCGGCTTGGCGATGAGGGCGATAATTTCGGTTTCGCCGTCCTCGGCCAGCAGACCGATGGCGGCACGCATGGTCAGCCCGCCCACGGCCACGGAAAGGTCGCGCCCGCCGGTGCCGATGGCCTGGGAAATGCCCTGCCCGAGTTGGTCCGCCAGGCAGGTCACTTCCTGCATGCCGGTGCCGGAGGCGCCGATCACGCCGATTTTGCCGCGCCGCACCACGTTGGCGAAAGCCAGGGGCGCGCCGGAAATAATCGCCGTGCCGCAGTCCGGCCCCATTACCAGCAGGCCGCGCTCGCTGGCGTATTTTTTGAGGGCGGCTTCCTGGTGGATGGGCACGTTGTCGGAAAAGAGCATCACGTTCAGGCCGCGCCTGAGCGCCTTCAGGGCTTCGGCTCCGGCGTACCCGCCGGGTACGGAAATGAGCGCCAGGTTGGCCTCGGGGTTGTGACGCAGCGCCTCGGCCACCGAGCCGTAAGCCTCTTCTTCCCGCTGGCCCTTTTTGGGGGTATCGGCCGGGTTCAGGCTTTTTTCAAAAGCGGCCACGGCCCCGTCCAGCGCGCCTTCCTCGCCCCGCAGCACCAGCACCAGGTCGTTGGGGGCGGCTTCGGGGAGCGGGGCTTCCAGAAGTCCGGCCTCCACCAGCATGGCCTGGTTGGCCGGCGTACCCATGAGGGCCGAGGCCATGGAAATGCCCTCCATGGCCTCAAGCCGGGCCGAAAGCTGCATCAGGGCAACCGAATCGCGGTACAGGTTTTTGAAAATGCGGCTGCGGGTCATGGCTCCAGGCCTTTCACCACCGCGTCGCTGTTGGCCACCCAGCCGAAAATGCCGCCCTGAGCTTTGATCATCTCCAGGCCCACGCGCTGGAACTCGGGGAAGTAGGAGCCGGTGGCGTCCGCCACCACCAGGCACTCGAAGCCCCGGTCGTTGGCGGCGCGCACGGTGGTGTGCACGCACACTTCGGTGGTCACCCCGCCCAGGATCAGGTACTTGATGCCGCGCTGGCGCAGCACGTGCTCCAGGTCGGTGGCGTAAAAGGCGTCCTTGCCGGGCTTGTCCACCACCAGTTCGCCCTCAATGGGGTAAAGCTCGGGGATGATGTCGTGCCCTTTTTCGCCGCGCACCAGAATGCGCCCCATGGGGCCCAGGTCGCCAATGCTCTTGTCGCCCCGGCCGCGAATCTTCTTGTTGGGCTGCAGGTCCAGCAGGTGGTCGGCGTGCCCCTCGCGGGTGTGGATGACCGGCATTTTGGCCTTACGGGCCGCGTCCAGCACTTTTTTGGCCGGCTTGATGCTGGTGCGCAGGCGCGAAACATCGTTGCCCAGCATCTCGCCGAAGCCGCCCGGCTCCAGAAAGTCGCGCTGCATGTCGATCATGACCAAGGCGGTTTCCTTGGGTTCAAAATCAAATTCGTAGGGTTCGGCCATAATATGTTTCATGGTAAAAACCTCCTGTTTATTTTTGCTGGCCATGTATTTGCGCCAGTCGCCGTACTTGGAGATGTCCAGGTATTTTTCGGCTTTGCTTTCCGGGTAGAGGATGCCGTCCACGGTTTTGCCGTTTTCCAGCTCCACCGGGCCGCAGTACAGGTGCCTCGGTTCTCCGGCCTTCACCTTTTGCCAGGTTTCGTCACTCAGGCGGTACAGTTCGCCGCTGACGGCCACGCCGCCTGCCTGCACTTTGTACATGCCGGGGTGAATGTCGTTTATGCTGTACAGGCGGTACTTGGGCGCGGTTTTGCATTCGCCCAGGAACTCCGCTCCGTCCAGGTTGGGATGCAGGGCCAGACCGCGCATCAGGGTTCCGTTAACGAACAGGGTTTTCATCAGTGGGCCTCATCGTCGTCAACCGGGGTCCAGTCCAGGGGCTCTTTCTGCTTCCGGGCCATGAGCGCGAACACCACGGTCATCATGGCGTAGCCCAGGGTCACGGTCGGGGTGGCGTTCACGGCCAGTTGCGCCCCGTGGATGAAGCCGAAGAAGGTAAGCGCCACGGCAATGCCGGAATAGACGGCCGCCCAGTTGTAGCGCCGTTCAATGGCGAACACGGCAATGGCCCCGAGCATCAGGCCGGCCAGCACGGCGCCGCCGCCCAGCCGTTCCAGGCCCACGTAAAGCACGTTGGAAGCCGAGAGCGTGGCCTGCCCGATGGCCTCGACGGAAGCGCCGGCCGCGCCGATGGCTCCGTCAACCTGGCCCTTGGCCCATTCCGCGATGTTCGGGATCAGCGCCAGCACTATGGCCGGGGCATGCTTGCGCGGCGTAACCTGGAAGGCCTGCGCGCCGATAACCAGGCCGATAAAGAGCAGGATGGGCAAAATGGCCACCAGCGGCACCACGGCCAGAAGCAGAGCGGTAAGGCCCAAAAAGCACACCAGGGCAATGGCCAGGCCGCTCACCAGCGAGTAGCCGATCCGGCCGCCCACGGCCTTCCAGCCCGGGTGCCCGATATACACGGCCGGCGGGAAGGGCGAGCCCAAGAAGGCGCCGACGATGGCGCCGCTGCCGTCGGCCAGCAGAACCTTGCGCAGGTTGTAGTCGTCGCCGGCGGCCGAGGCCGATTCCACGTTGTTGATGGCTTCGGTGAAGTTGTAGATGCCGAGCGGGATGGCCGTTACCAGGAGCGGCCAGAGCTCTCCCAGCGAGATGCTCACGGCGTCGCCCGAGAAGGAGGGCAGGCGCAGGCTGAATTGCTGGAAGGCCTCGCCCACGGCGGTAACGCTCATCAGATCGCTCTTGCCCATGAGCACCGCGCCCCAGGCCAGGCCGGTACCCACGATAACCACGGCCAGGCCGCCGGGCATGCCGAAGGGCATGCGCACGCCGGCCATCCAGGAGAGCATGATGATGGCGAAGCAGATCAGGGCGATCCAGGGGAATTCAAACATCTGGAAGGCCGGGCGCATGGAGATGAAGGTGATGGACACCCCGGCCAAAGTGCCGAGCATGGCGGCGCGCGGCGTGTATTTGCGGATGGTCGGTCCGACAAAGGCGCCCATGAGGATGATGATGCCGATAATCAGCGCCCAGACCAGGCCGAGCTTCCAGGCCAGGATGGGGTCGTTCGTTTTCAGGTAGGTGGGGAGCATGACCAGGAACACGACGATGAACATGTGCGGTACGCTGGGGCCGTAGGGGAGCGAGGTGACGGTATCGCGCCCCTCTTTTTTGGACATCTGGTAGGCCAGCCAGGAGTAGAAAATGTTGCCCAGGGGCAGGGCGATGCCCAGGGCCGGCAGAATGCGGCCGAACACGGTTTCGGCCGGAATGTTCACCACGCCCAGCGACAGGCCGGTCAGCACCAGCACGTTCAGGAGAATGTTGGTGAACAGCCCGAAAAATGCGTTAAGGTCGCCGCTGGCCCAGATTCTGGGTTTGAAAGCCGCCGTTTGCATATTGAGAGACCTCCGTAAAAGGGTGAATCCATATTGCATATAATTTGGTGTGCAAAATTGTATACAATAAGTCAACCAAATTTTTATCCCAAAGAAATTTATGGTCGCGCTTCGGGAGGGTTTACTTCAGATTGGAGGATGGGTTGAGCGGGATTGTCGCGGCGATCAATGATTTGACGCAAGCTTGCGGAGAAAGGCCACAGCGGGACGGGGCGACCGGCGCAGGTGGGGCCAACCCCGTCCCTTATTCTATGCGAAAGCGCAGCCGCAGCACCGGCGGCTCCTGCCCTTCCAGGAGGCCGTGCGACACCAGGCGGAAGCTCCCCACCTGCCCGGTGCGCTCAACATGCGCCCCGATACAGGGGCAGATGTCGTAATCGCCCACCCGCACGATGCGAATGGGCTCGTCCGGCCCCACCGAGGCAGGGAGCTTGCTCAGGTTCACCAGTTTTTCCGCCTGGCGGCGCGGGATCATTTCCTCCCGCACCGGCAGATCCTGGGCCAGAATTTTGTTAACCTGCTTTTCCAGGCCGGCGGCTTCCTCCGGCGTCAGGTCGCGGGCAAAGTGATAGTCGCACTTGGATTTGCCGGGGTTCAGGTGCGAGGAAAAGCAGCGGCCGCAGCCGAGCAGGCGCACCATGCTCTGGTTGAGCACGTGCTCGGCGGTATGCATTTGCGGGTCGTAATCCTTGGACATTGCAACTCCTTGAGGGGGAACATTATACCCGGGGCGCAAAACCGGCAAGCCCGGCAAAGCCATTGGCGGCAAAGCCTTGCCCCGGCCGCGTTAGTGCTTATCATACATTAACACTGTTTTCGGCGTCATTTTCAAGGTCGGCGCCGGCTCAGCCCGTTGTTTTTACTTGCTCAAGTTCGGGGGCTGTGCAAATATGACCCGTTAATTTTTTGGGGGTTCTCTCCCAACGGAGGCTCTTTTTGAATCAGACTTACAGAAATTTGTTCCTCTGGGCCGTGATCATTCTGGCCATGGTGGCGGTGTTCAACATATTCAACCAGCCCCAGAGCGCCAAAACCCAAATCACCTACACCGACCTCATGCGCGACGTGCAGGCCGGCCTGGTGACCGAAGTGACCATCCAGGGACAGAACATAACCGGCCGCGCGTCCGACGGCTCCACTTTCGCCAGTTTCGCGCCGGCCCAGGATCGCAGCATGGTGGAAACCATGCTGGCCCACAACGTCAACGTCAAGGCCGAGCCGCGCGAGGAATCGCCCTGGTACATGACGCTGCTTATCTCCTGGCTGCCCATGCTGCTGCTCATCGGGGTGTGGATATTTTTCATGCGCCAGATGCAGGGCGGCGGCGGCAAGGCCATGTCTTTCGGCAAGTCGCGCGCCCGCATGGTCTCGCAGGCGTCCGGACGGGTCGCTTTTGACGATGTGGCCGGAGTGGACGAGGCCAAGGAAGAGCTGAGCGAAGTGGTGGACTTTCTCTCCAACCCGAAAAAATTCACCCGCCTGGGCGGGCGCATTCCCAAGGGCGTGCTTCTGGTAGGCCCCCCCGGCACCGGTAAAACCCTGCTGGCCAAGGCCGTGGCCGGCGAAGCCGGCGTGCCTTTCTTTTCCATTTCCGGCTCCGACTTTGTGGAAATGTTCGTGGGCGTGGGCGCTTCGCGTGTGCGCGACCTGTTCGCCCACGGCAAGAAAAATGCCCCCTGCCTGATCTTTATTGACGAAATAGACGCCGTGGGCCGCCAGCGCGGCGCCGGCCTGGGCGGCGGCCATGACGAGCGCGAGCAGACCCTGAACCAGTTGCTGGTGGAAATGGACGGCTTTGAAGCCAACGAGGGCGTTATCCTTATCGCCGCCACCAACCGTCCCGACGTGCTCGACCCGGCTCTCCTGCGCCCCGGCCGTTTCGACCGCCAGGTGGTGGTGCCCACGCCCGACGTGCGCGGCCGCAAACGCATTCTGGAAGTGCACGCCCGCCGCACCCCGCTGGCCCCGGACGTGGACCTTGAGCGCATCGCCCGGGGCACGCCCGGCATGTCCGGCGCCGACCTGGAAAACCTGGTGAACGAAGCCGCGCTGCTGGCCGCCAAGAATAACAAGGATTTCCTCAACATGCTCGACTTCGAGGAAGCCAAGGACAAACTGATCATGGGCAAGGCCCGCCGCACCATGGTGCTCTCCGACGAGGAAAAGCGCAACACCGCCTATCACGAGGCCGGGCACGCCATTGTTTCCAAGTTCACGCCCGAGAGCAACCCGGTGCATAAAATCACCATCATCCCGCGCGGCCGGGCCTTGGGCTTTACCGCCTACATACCGGAAGAAGACAAGTACACCATCACCCGCACCCAGTTGGAAAGCCGCATCGCCATGGCTCTGGGCGTCCGGGCGGCCGAACTGATCATTTTCGGCAAATACACTTCCGGCGCGGCGCAGGACATTCAGATGGCCACCAAGACGGCCCGCCAGATGGTCTGCGAACTGGGCATGAGCGACGTGGTCGGCCCGGTGGCCATCGGCGAGAGCAGCAGCGAGGTGTTTATCGGGCGCGAGTGGGTCTCCAGCAAGAACTTCAGCGAGGAAACCGCCCGGATTGTCGATACCGAGGTCAAGCGCATCATTAACGAGGGCATGAGCAAGGCCGAAGCCATTCTGCGCGAGCACGGGGACATTCTGCACAAGACCTCCGAAGCGCTTCTGGAGTACGAAACCATCAGCGGCGAAGACCTGGACGCCCTGATCAAGGGCGAGCCCATGCCCATTTCGCTCAAAACCGACGAAAACGGCAAAAAGCCGAAAACAGGCAAGGGCGACAAAGCCGGCAAAGGCGCCGTCATTCCGGAAGAGGACGACCAGCCGGGCGACAAGCCCGAGTCCGGCGACTTCAAACTCGACTAAACCGCCCATGCCGAACAACAACTGGACTGTCAGGGGGAGCAGGGCGCTGGACCTTGCCCCCTTTTGCATCATGGGCATAGTCAACGTCACGCCCGACTCTTTTTCCGACGGCGGCGAGTTCTTCAGCCCGGCCGCGGCCCTGGAACAGGCCGGGGAGCTCCTGCGCGGCGGGGCCGCCATTTTGGACCTGGGGGGCGAGTCCACCCGACCCGGCTCCGCCCCGGTGAGCGGTGCGGAAGAAATTGACCGGGTCGTGCCGGTAATGGCCCAGTTGGCTCGTAACCGCGCGGCCCGCAAGCAAGATTTCCTCCTTTCCCTCGATACCTGGCGCGCCGGCACCGCCGCCGCCGGCCTGGAGACCGGGGCCGACATCATCAACGACGTTACCGGGGCGCTGTTCGACCCGGCCCTGGCCGAGGTGCTGGTCCAGTATCAGCCCGGCTACATTTTGGGCCATTGCCCCGGGCGGCCGGCCACCATGCAGCGCGCCCCAAGCTACGAGAACGTGGTGGAGGAAGTTTACGCCTGGCTGGCCGGACAGGCGAACTGGCTGGTCAGGCGCGGCCTCAAGGCCGACCGCCTCTGCCTTGACCCCTGCCCGGGCTTCGGCAAAAATTTGCAGCACAACCTGGCGCTCTTGCGCGACCTCGGGCGCGGCCCCGGAAGCCTGCTCCTGAGCCTGGGGCTGCCGGTGTGCGTGGCCATATCCCGCAAGGCGATGCTCGGCCAGATCCTGGGGCAGGATCCGGGCCAGGATCCAGGTCTGACGCCTGGCTCGGGCGCCGGCTCCCGGGGCCGGGCCGAAAAGGACGCGGCCACTCAGGCGCTCACGGCCCTGCTGCTGCAAAGCGGCCTGTGCCTGCACCGGGTGCACGACGCGGCCGGGGCGCGCCGCGCCGCCCTGTTGCAGGCCGCCCTGATCTGAATTTGTTTGCTTTTGCGTCTTTTTCGTTCATAATGCAATAGTCTGAGGTTCAAGCTCGACATTGGGCTCGACATTGGGTGGAATATGGGAAGACTTTTCGGCACAGACGGCATTCGCGGGCTGGTAAACGTATACCCCATGGAACCGGAGCTGGTTTTGCGCTTGGGCCTCGCCGCCGGCGACTACTTTCGCGGCCGCAAGCACACCTCTGAACACCACCGGCGCAAAGTGGTAATCGGCAAAGACACCCGCCTTTCCGGCTATATTTTTGAAACCGCCCTTACGGCCGGGTTTTGCGCCTCCGGCATGGACGTCTACCAGGCGGGCCCCCTGCCCACCCCGGCCATTGCCTTTCTTGCCCGCAACATGCGGGCCGACTTCGGGGTGGTCATCTCCGCCTCGCACAACCCGCACCAGGACAACGGCATCAAATTTTTCGACGCCGACGGCTTCAAACTGCCGGACCAGGCCGAGGACGAAATCACCAATATGGCCCTGGACCCGCGCTGGAAGTGGAACTACCCCGCGCCCGAGGAAGTGGGCCGGGCCCACCGCATCAACGACGCGCTGGGCCGCTATATCGTGGCCCTGAAGAACAGCTTCCCCGATCATCTTACCCTGGAAGGGCTGCGCGTGGTCATCGACTGCGCCAACGGGGCCAGCTACAAGGTGGCGCCCATGGCTCTGGCCGAGCTGGGGGCCGAGGTCATGCCCCTGGGCGTGGAGCCGGACGGCCTGAACATCAACTACGGCTGCGGCTCGCTGCACCCGGAAGTGGCGGCGGAGAAAGTGCGCGAAACCCGGGCCGACGTGGGCATCGCCCTGGACGGCGACGCGGATCGCGGCATCCTGATTGACGAAAACGGCAAAGTTCTGGACGGCGACCAGATTATGGCCATCTGCGCCCTGGACCTTCTGGAAAAGGACAAGCTGCCCGGCAGGAAACTGGCGGCCACGGTCATGAGCAACATGGCCCTGGAAGTGTTCATGGCCGAGCACGGCGGGGAGCTTGTGCGCACCAGCGTGGGCGACCGCTACGTGGTCGAGGCCATGCGCGCCCGGAATATCGCCATGGGCGGCGAGCAGTCCGGCCACATGATCTTTCTGGGCCACAGCACCACCGGCGACGGGCTCCTGGCCGGCCTGCAGGTGCTGCGCATCATGTGCGAATCGGGCAAAAAACTTTCCGAACTGGCCGGCCTTCTCAACCTTTACCCGCAAAAGCTCATCAACGTGCGGGTGGCGGAAAGGAAGCCGTTTGAGGAATGCCCCCGCATCAGCCGGGCCAAGGAAGAGGCCGAGCGCGAACTGCACGGCCGGGGCCGGGTGCTGCTGCGTTACTCCGGCACCGAAAGCCTGGCGCGGGTGATGGTGGAGGGCGAAAATGAAAGCAAGGTGGGGAGTCTGGCCGAAATGGTGGCCGAAGCCGTGCGGCGGGAGCTTGCGGCGCAACCGGCCGGTGCATGATTCCAATTTTCCGCGAGCTTGCTTTTCCGTTCCCTTATTGCGTGGACAATGTTTTACTGAAGATACGTGCCAGAAGTCAGTTCACAGTTTCGTTAGAACAATCTTGCAGGAGGAAGCGCTTATATGAATATTCGCAAGGCGGTAATTCCCGTAGCCGGCTGGGGTACCAGGTCGTTGCCGGCCACCAAGAACATTCCCAAGGAAATGCTGCCCATCTACAATAAACCCGTGGTGCAGTACATAGTGGAAGAAGCTATCGGCGCCGGCCTGGAAGACGTGGTCTTCATCACCAACCGCGACAAGAAAATCATCGAAGACCACTTCGACTACAACACCCAGCTTGAAGTGGTGCTGGAGCGCGCCGGCAAAACCGATATGCTTAAGGAAGTGCGCGCCGTGGCCGAAATGGCCAACATCATCTCGGTGCGCCAGAAACGCGCCCTGGGCCTGGGGCACGCCGTGCTTTGCGCCAAAGATATAGTGCGCTACGACGACGCTTTCGCCGTCATGCTGGGCGACGACCTGATGTTCGGCAGCAACAACGGCATCCAGCAGCTTCTGGAAGTGGCCCGGCTGGAACGCAAGGCCGTCATCGGCGTCATGGAGGTGCCGCTGGAGGAAGTGAAGCGCTACGGCATCATTTCCGGCAAGGAAATTTCCCCCGGCGTCTACAAGGTGGACAGCCTGGTGGAAAAGCCGGAAATCCAGAAAGCCCCGTCCCGCCTGGCCATTATCGGGCGCTATGTCCTTACGCCGTACATTTTCAACTACCTGGAAAACCAAACTCCCGGCCACGGCGGCGAAATTCAGCTTACCGACGCCCTGCAAGGCCTGGCCGACAACCAGGGCCTGCTGGCCGTTAAAATTCGCGGCAAGCGCTTTGACGCGGGTAACTGGGCCGAGTTTTTGGCCGCCAACATCTACTTCGGCCTGCAGGACCCGTCCCTGCACGAAGAGCTGGAGCAACGCCTGAAAGCGCTGATGTCCTTCGGCATGAACTAACCCCGCTGCTTTAATAAAACCTGAACGGGCCGCTCTTTGGGCGGCCCGTTGCGGTTGCCGGCAAAGCCTTCTTTGGCGGCAGCATGGATACATTTAACTGCGGGTTTATAATGATAAAATGGATGGGAGTTGACTAAAGATTTATTTTTATATATACAAAATCATAATACATAAATGACATATCGGATAAACAGATGGAACGGTATTTCGAGTGGGACGACAAGATCATCTCGGCTCGACGTGCCGAGCCGGCGGAAAGGAGGCGCTATGAGCATGGTCAGGTATAAACAGGGCGCGTTGCCGCCGTTAACCGAAGAACGGAAGGCGAAACTCAAGGCATTGGCGGAGAGGCCGGATACCGAAATTGACTACAGCGACATTCCTCCACTGGATGAGGCATTTTGGGTGCGAGCCGTTCCCAACCCGTTTTTCAAGCCAGTCAAGGTGCATGCTTCCGTGCGAATTGATTCGGACATAATGGCATGGCTTAAAAGCCAGGGCAAAGGCTACCAGACCAAGATAAACGCCATCTTGCGCGATGCCATGCTCCGTTCGTTGTGAGCCGGGGCCGGGTAATGACGCGGAGTGCTAACGTACAATGTTTTCCATAAAACTGCCACCTACAATTCCATTGTATTGCAATGCTCGCGCATTGGGGCTCAGGGCGCTGTTGCTTAATCGGGCCAGACTCGCCTGCTCTGCCTCGTATTTCGCTTTATCAAGCTGGAACCTGGCTTCGGCCTGGGCGTCAAACTCTTCCGCCCGGAGCAGCAGTTCCTGGGAGGCCTGCCGGTAACGGGCGTAAGCGTCTTCCAGGCCGCCCGGTTGCAGGTAATTGTCTATCCAGTTCTCGTCATTCCAGTACCAGCGATGCATGGCGGTTCCGGCTTCGCCGTTGTCGGCCAAGAAGCGGGAGGTGACGACAGTATCGTTGCCGCTGCCGCCGGCAATGTCCGTGCTCTTGATGAATTGGGCCAGGATGGTATCGTCGCCGTCGCCGCCGTTTATGGAGGAAGCTTGAGACTTATCGACTACGATAATATCGTCGCCGCCGCCGCCAAATAGCTTGGATTTGTATAACGAACGCACCGCAATCAGGTCGTCTCCGCCGCCGCCGTCCATAGTGGATTTGTATGTTTTGTTGACCACGAAGACGTCGTTGCCGGAGCCGCCGTTCAGGTTCGAGTGGCGAGCGTCGTTGAAAACGAGATAACTGTTGCCGCTGCCGCCGCTGTAGTTTGATTCATAGATGGAGTTGCCCTGTATGTAGGTGTTGCCGCTGCCGGAACTGATGTTGCTGCCGCTTATAGATTTGACGTTAATCGTGTTCACGGCCGCGTTCAATTCCGCTTGCAGGCTGTGGATTAACCTTGCCTGTAAGGAAACGTTTTCTCCAGTGGCAATGAGGGTAGAATCCTTTATCCATGAAGACTTAATATTGCTGTCAGCGCTGCTTTCGATAACACTGTCTGTAACATATGGAGCCAATAAAGTATCATTTCCCTCATGCATCGCAATGTTAGTTTTGTATAACCACAGCCCCGCGATGGTATCGTCGCCGGCACCCCCATCAAGAGTCAGCCCTTCGGTTTTTCCAGGCGCAATAAGCCTGTCGTTGCCGCTGCCGCCCAAAATGGCGGCCTGTTTGGCCAAGTTGATGATGATGTCATCGCCGTCGCCGCCATCCACCAAAACGGAGTTCAGATTCAAGATAATGTCGTCTTGCCCTGTGCCGAGGCTGCTTTCAGTCAAGCCCGTAAAGATAGTTTCATGGCCGGCTGTGTCGTAAATTTTTGTCAGGCCGGATTGGGCGAAATATATTGCCAGACTGCCGTCCGCCAGGTCGTTGACGCGCATATTCTCCGCAAACGGCAGGTTGAGTTGAAAACCGTCCTGCCGGGTGATTTGTACAGTCAGCGCCATCACTTCATTAAGTATGGCGTTTCCGGCGTCTTGCTGGGGCAGCAAGTTTGAAACGCCAATGACTGTGCCCTGCTTGCTTGTGGTTGTGAAGCTGCCGCTAACGGTGTCTCTTATGTCAGTAGCACACTTAGCTGCACAGCTCTCGCGTGACGAGTCCAGAACCATGGTGGAACAGTAATCGCTCCCAAAACTCAAGGCCGCCGTGTACCGCTCTGCGGCGGAGAGTTGCCGGGCGGCGACATCGCGCATGGCAGCGACATCATGCGCCAGGGCTAGGGATGCCTCGGAAAAGTCCAGCGTGTCTCGGTCTCGTTTAAGCTGCCAGTCCGTATTGACAATGCGTACTCCGCCTTGGGCTTGGCCGTCATAACTCAGCGTATAGTCGCTTCTCTGCATTCCATTAATATAGCTCATGGCTCAGCTCCCGGAAAAAAATTCCCATCAGCTTGCCTATTCAATAAGCGTGCCAAAAGCTATGGAAATACCGG
>JAISDX010000137.1 GCA_031264465.1 Deltaproteobacteria bacterium
AGACCGTGCCTCTGCCCCTGGCCCGGGAGACCGCCGAGGGCTATTCCGTGTTTGAGTGCCTTTTGGCCGTGCCGCTGGACAGCAAGGCGGCCGCGCTCCCCCTCAGGCTCGTATGCGGCCCGGAAGAGCTTTACTCCGCTTCCATTTTGACGGAGCAGCGCACTTACCCCTCCCAGCCGCTGACCGTGGAGCAGAAATACGTCACTCCCGACCCCTCCCTGACCGAGCGCATTCAGCAAGAAAGCCGCAGGAACCGGGCCATCCTCGCCAGCATCACTCCACAGTGCTACTGGAGCCTGCCGCTGGTGCGGCCGGTCCAGGGCATTATCACCAGCGAGTTCGGCTTTCGCCGCATTTTGAACGGCCAGCCGCGCAGCCCGCACCGGGGCGTGGATTTTCGCGGGGCCGCGGGCACGCCCATTCTGGCCTGCGCCGCCGGCAAGGTGGTGCTGGCGGAAGAACAGTACTATTCCGGCAATTTTATGATTATCGACCACGGCCTGGGCGTGTACAGCAATTACGCGCACCTTTCGGAATTCAAGAGCAAGGTGGGCGACTTGGTCGAGGCCGGGCAGGTGATCGGGCTGGTGGGCGACACCGGGCGCGTAACCGGGCCGCACCTGCATTTCGGCTTGAACGTGCTGGGCGAAGCGGTCACGCCGGAATCCATCATGCAAAACTTTCGGCCTTAGGACAAATCGACTGAGAGAGCCAGTATGCCAAAGAAAGCCACCGCCGGCTTTGATGAACAACTCGACCGGCTGCAAAAAATTACCGAAGACCTGGAGCGCGGCGAGCTCAACCTGGAAGAGAGCCTTGTTTTGTACAAGGAGGGCGTGGAGCTTTCCCGCCGCTGCCGCCAAGCCCTTGAAGAAGCCCGGCACACCGTGAAAATCTACGCGGAGGAAGGCCTGCGCGACTTCAACGATAGCGCGGAACCCGCCGGCAACAACGAATAAAGAGGACAAAATGAATTTTAAAGAGCACCTGAAGAAGCAGGGCGCCCTGGTGGAAAATTATCTGGTCAACTGCCTGGACCGTTTTGACGCCATCCCCGGCGGACCGACCGGGAATCTCGGGCTGCCCGCCGGGTTGAAGAAGGCCATGTATTACAGCCTGCTGGCCGGCGGCAAGCGCATCCGGCCGGTGCTCTGCCTGAGCTCGGCCGCCCTGTTCGGCCTGGCGGAAGAATACGCCTTGCCGCTGGCCGCCGGCCTCGAGTGCATCCACAGCTATTCGCTGATTCACGACGACCTGCCGGCTATGGACAACGACGATTTGCGCCGGGGCAAGCCTTCCAGCCACAAGCAGTTCGGCGAAGCCACAGCCATTCTGGCCGGGGACGGGCTTTTGACCGACGCCTTTTACCTGATGGCCGAAACCGCTTCCTCCGGCCGGGTGGCCCCGGCCAACGCGCTGCGCGCCCTGGCCGCCGTGGCCCTGGCCGCCGGCTCTTCCGGCATGGTGGGCGGGCAGTATCTGGACATGGAATACACCGCCCGCGTTGATATTTCCCTGCCTGAGCTGGCCCGCATGCAAGCCGGCAAAACCGGGGCCATGCTGGCTGTTTCCTGCTCCAGCGGAGCCATGCTGGCCGGCGCGCCGGCAGCGGCCGTGGCTGCCATTGATGAATACGGACGCTGGCTGGGCAAGGCTTTTCAGATTGTGGACGACATTCTGGACGAAACCGGCACCGAGGAAGAGCTCGGCAAGCCGGTGGGGAGCGACGCCGCGCAGGGCAAGGTCACTTACCCCTCGCTGGTGGGCCTGGCGGAAAGCCGCCGCCTGGCCGAAGCCACCGGGGCCGAGGCCCTGGCCGCCTTGGGCCGGGCCGTGGCCGGCCTTGCGCTCCGGCCGGAACGGCAGGCGCAGGTTGATTTTCTGGCTGAGCTTATCGGCTATTTGCTCAAGCGTGGTTCCTGATGCTGCTTGACGATTCACAAGCGACCCCGGAAAAATTGTCCGATGCCGGGGCGGACGCGAAGCTGGACGACAGTTCCATATTGCGTAAAATTAAGACCCCGACGGACGTGGCGGCGCTGGACGAGCGCGAGCTCCCGCTCCTGGCCGGTGAATTGCGCGGCCGGATTATCGAAGTTGTCTCGCGCAACGGCGGGCATCTGGCCTCGCCGCTGGGCGTGGTGGAGCTGACCATAGCGCTGCTGCGCGTGTTTGACCCCGCAAAAGACAAGATTATCTGGGACGTTGGGCATCAGGCTTACCCCTACAAGCTTTTGACCGGGCGGAACGGGCGGTTTGACAGCCTGCGCCAGTTGGGCGGAGTGAGCGGCTTTCCGAAAATGAGCGAAAGCCGGTTCGACCACTTTGGCGTGGGCCATGCCTCCACTTCGGTTTCCGCCGCCCTGGGCATGGCCGTGGCCCGCAATCATAAAGGCGGCCCCGGCGCCAATGATCACGTTCTGGCCGTAGTCGGCGACGGCGCCCTGACCGGCGGCATGATTTACGAGGCCATGAACCACGCCGGCGGCCTGGAAAAACCGCTGATCGTCATTTTTAACGACAACGAGATGTCCATTTCCAAAAACGTGGGCGCCTTGTCCTATTTTTTAAGCCGCAACCTTTCCGCCCGCTGGGTGCGCCGGGTAAAAAAGGAAGTGGGCGAATTTTTGAAGGCCATCCCCGGGGTGGGCGCGGACATGTTTGAAATGGCCCGGCGCAGCCGCAAGAGCGTCAAGAGCTTCTTCACTCCCGGCATTCTGTTCGAGGCCCTGGGTTTTGACTACATCGGCCCGGTGCAGGGGCATGACTTCGCCTCGCTGGAGCAGGCCCTGCGCGTTGCCGAAACCTGCGACCGGCCGGTGCTGGTGCACGTGTACACCCAAAAGGGCAAAGGCTATAAACCGGCTGAAAGCAACCCGGCCAATTTTCACGGCATCGGCTGCTTCAACCCCAACACCGGCGACATGGAAGCTCCGCCGCCTTCCGGCGTGTGCGCCAGCGGGCACAACTACACCCGGGTGTTCGCCGATGCGCTTTGCGAGTTTGCGGCCGTTGATGAAAAAATATTGGCCATCAGCGCCGCCATGCCGGACGGCACCGGCCTTTCCCGCTTTGCCGAGAAATTTCCGGAGCGCTTCCACGACGTGGGCATTTGCGAACAGCACGCCGTGACTTTCGCGGCCGGGCTGGCCACGCAGGGGTTCAAGCCGGTGGTGGCGGTGTATTCCACTTTCATGCAGCGCGCCTACGACCAGGTGGTGCACGACGTCTGCCTGCAAAACCTGCCGGTAGTGCTGGCCCTGGACCGGGCCGGGCTGGTGGGGGAAGACGGACCCACGCACCACGGCGTGTTCGACATCTCCTGCTTGCGCCATGTGCCCAACCTGAACCTGCTGGCCCCGCGCGACAGCGTAACGTTGCGCGAGTGCCTGGCCGTGGCCCTGGCCCTGAACGCCCCGGCGGCGCTACGCTACCCGCGCGGCGTCTGCCCGGACCGCATCGCTCCGCTTGAGCCGGCCCGCTCCATTTTGGAAGATTACCGGCAAGACGGGCGGGCTCGGGGGCAACTGCTCCTGGCGGGCGACGCGCCGCTGGCGGTGGTGGCCGTGGGCAACGCGGTGCTGCCGGCGCACGAGGCGCTGCTGGCGTTGCGCGGCCGGGAGGGGGTCAAAATAGCGCTGTTCGACCCGGTCTGGCTCAAGCCGCTGCCGGAGCAGGACCTGCTGGCCCTGGCGGAAAAATATCCAAAATTGCTGATCGTGGAAGAGCAGGCCCTGCCCGGCGGCTTCGGTTCAGCTGTGCTGGAATTTTTGAACGACCACGCTCTCCTGGGTCGCTGCCGGGTGGTGCGGCACGGGCTGCCGGACCGGTTTATCGAGCACGGCAAACAGGCGCATTTACGGGCCGAACTGGAGCTGGACGCCGTAGGCCTTAAAAAGAAGGCGCTGGAGTTGCTGGCGTTGTAACCACAAATAGATTCATGGAGTTTAAATGTCTTTTTTAAAAAATAGCACCAGCTTTACGCGGTTCAAAATCAACGACGAGGTGCCGTCCGCGCTCTGGCAGGACATTCCGGAGCGCCTGAAGCGTTTCGCCTTCAAGGATATTGACGACTTGCCCGAACAGCGGGGCTGGGGCTGGACTTCCTTTGACGACATGCTGGACGTGGAGTGGCGCAACCACGCGCCGCAAAAGGGCGCGGAATACATCACTTTCTCGCTGCGCCTGGAAACGCGGCGCGTCCCCCCGGCCGTGCTCAAAAAGCATTTCGGGCTGGCTCTAAAAAAGGAAGAGGAACAGGTGTGGGCCCAGGGTAAAAGCTATGTCTCGCGCGAACGCAAGAAGGAAATCAAGGAGCTGGTGCTGTTCCAGTTGAACAAGCGCTTTTTGCCCATTCCGGCCGAGTTCCAGGTTATTTGGAACACCGCCAGGAACGAAATCTGGTTGGCCTCGACCCAGGGCAAGGTGCTGGAGTTGTTCCAGGAGTTTTTCACGCAGAGCTTCGAGCTTTACCTGGAGCAGCTCACCCCGTACACCCTGGCCGGCGAGTTCTTGAGCGAAGCGGAAATGGAAAAACTGGAAAACCTTGAAGCCGTCAGCTTCTACAAGGCCGATTAAGCAGGTGGGCATGAGCGACAATTCATATATCGGGCAGGGCATGGACGCGGTGCTGGGGCGGGATTTTCTCACTTGGCTGTGGTTCCGCAGCGAAATTGAAAACAAGTTCAGCACGGACAAGGGCGAGGAATTCGCCGTGTTTATGGAACAGCGCATCGTGGTGCAGGGCGGCGAAGGCGATACCGTGGAAACGGCCAGCGTTTCCGGCGTGTTGTCCGAACTGCGGGAAGCGCGGCTCGGGCTGACCACCGGCAAGAAAGTAACCCGCGCCCTGCTCCGTTTTGAGCAGGACCCGGAAAGCTGGCAGCTTACCCTCAAGGCCGAGGATTTCAGCATCGGCAGCCTTAAAACCCCCAAGGTGGAAGGCGCGGTGGAAAAAAACGACGACCCGGAAGCGGTGTTTTTTGAAAAAGTCTACCTGCTGGAAAAAGGCCTGGATTTTCTGAATACGCTGTACAGGGCTTTCCTCAGGCTGCGCCTGAGCGACGCCTGGGCCGGCGAACTGACGGACTTGCGGAAGTGGCTGTATCCTGCGAATAGCTAAGCCATGAACTCGCCGGCGCGCCGCATCCTGAAAAAAATTGTCTGGCTGGTGCTGGTTTTCTTTGGCATCACCATCATCAGCTTTTGGGTGATTCACCTGGCGCCGGGCTCGCCCACGGACATGGAAACCACCCTGAACCCGCTGGCCGATTCCGACGCCCGGCAAAAGTTGGAAAAACTCTATGGCCTGGACCAGCCCCTGCCGGTGCAGTATGTGCAGTGGCTGGGCCGGATGGCGCGGCTGGATTTTGGCGAATCCATGAGCAACGACCCCCGGCCGGTTATGGATAAAATCATGGAATGCCTGCCTGTTACCGTCGGCATGAACCTCACCGCCCTCGTCCTGACGCTGCTTGTCGCCATCCCCATCGGGGTGCGGGCGGCCCGGCGGCCCGGCGGCGCCTTTGACCGGGGCAGCACGCTGTTCGTCTACATCGGCTTTGCCATGCCCAGTTTCTGGCTGGCCATGCTGCTGATGCTACTGTTTTGCATCCACTGGCCGCTGCTGCCGCTTTCCGGCCTGACTTCCCTGGAATATGAAAGCTTTTCCACTTTCGGCAAGTTTGCGGATTTGCTCCGCCACCTGACGCTGCCGGTGTTCATTTATACGTTCGGCGCCCTGGCCGGCATGTCGCGTTTCATGCGCTCCTCCATGGTCGAAGCCCTGCGCCAGGACTACATCCGCACGGCCCGGGCCAAGGGCGTGCCCGAGAACAGGGTGGTCTGGAGCCACGCCCTGCGCAACGCGCTGTTGCCGGCGATCACCCTGCTGGGGCTTTCCGTGCCCGGGCTGATTGGCGGCAGCGTCATTGTGGAATCCATTTTCGCGTTGCCCGGCCTGGGGCAGCTCTTTTACGATTCGGTCATGGCCCGCGACTACCCGATGATCATGGGCAGCCTGGTGCTGGGGGCGGTACTGACGCTTCTGGGGAACCTGCTGGCCGATCTGGGCTACGGTCTGGCCGACCCGCGCATCCGCAGCGGGCAGTCGGCTGGCTCCGGCGGCGGAGGCGCGTCATGAGCGCGGCGGCCGGGTACGGCAGCCCGGCGCGGCGGTTTTTGCGCCATCTGCGCCGGAATCCATTGTTCTGGGCCGGGCTGGCCGTAGTGGTCTGCGTGGCCCTGGCCGCGATTTTCGCGCCTTTTTTCGCGCCTTACGACCCAAATTTGCGCCACTCCGGCTTCAAGCTGAGCCCGCCTTCGGAATTGTTTCCGCTGGGTACGGATTCGCTGGGGCGCGACGTGCTTTCCCGCCTGCTTTTTGGGGCCAGGGTTTCGCTCTGGGTCGGCTTTGTGGCCGTTGGCATTTCCATCGCCATCGGGGTGAGCCTGGGATTGATGGCCGGTTTTTTCCGGGGTTGGGTGGACGAACTGGTACTGCGGTTTGTGGACGTGATGCTCTGCTTCCCGTCATTTTTCCTGATCCTGGCCGTGGTGGCTTTTCTGGACGCCAGCATGTTCAACATCATGATCATTATCGGGCTGACTTCCTGGATGGGGGTGGCCCGACTGGTGCGGGCCGAAACTCTTTCACTGCGCGAGCGGGAGTTTGTGGCCGCCTCGCGCCTGGCCGGGGCGGTCGCCGGGCGTATTTTGTTTTTGCACATTTTGCCCAACGCCCTGGCGCCGGTGCTGGTCTATGCCACCCTGGGCGTGGCCGGGGCCATTTTGACGGAATCGGCCCTGTCTTTTCTGGGCATCGGGGTGGAGGTGCCGCAGGCCAGTTGGGGCAACATGCTCACCGAAGGGCGGGAAGACATGAGCGTTTCCTGGTGGCTTTCGGTCTTTCCAGGCCTGGCCATCCTGATAACCGTGCTTAGTTATAACCTGCTTGGCGAAGGCTTGCGTGATCTTTTCGACCCCAAGCGGCAGAACTGATATAAGGCAAAGCCCGCCCCGAGAAATTCCATGAAAATTTGCTGTATCGACTATTCCCTCGCCGCCGAACTGGAGAAATCCGGGCACGCGGTCCACCGTCTGGCAGTCGGACCCGGCATTGTGCATCTGGCCCGTTTTACGGAGCTGAAAGATGCCGACCTGCTGATCCAGCAAGAAAGACTGGGACCGCGCGTAATTTTGGAAGGGCTGGAGAGCCTGGCCTGCCAGACGGCCTTCATCAGCGTGGATACGCACCTGAACCTGTTCTGGCACCGATATTACGCCCGCCTGTTCGATCTGGTGCTGACCCCGCACCCGACCCTGTTCCGCAACTTGCCCGCCGCAAGCATCGGCGGGGCTCTGGAAAACGTCCGCCGCCTGCGCCATTGCGGCTACGAACGCCCTTGGAAGGATTACGCCGCCCGCGCGCACGGCATCAGCTTTTGCGGGGTGGTGGACGAGCACCGCCCCCTGCGCCAGGCCCTGCTGCGCCAGGCCGGCTCGCGTTTTCCGCTGCACCGGCCGGCCGGGCGGCTGGCCCTGGGGGCCATGCTGGACCTGTTTTCAGACACGCGCCTCCTGCCAAACGAATCCATCAGCGAGGAAGTGAATTTCCGCCTGTTCGAGGGCGCTTCCTGCGGCTGCCTCGTGCTCGGCCAGAATATCGGCGAAGATCAGGACGCCTGTTTCGAGCCCGGCAAAGAGGTAGCGACCTACGAGCACGCCCTGGAGTTTGTGGAAAAGCTGGCTTTCTACCAGGCCAACACCCGGGCGGCCGAAAAAATGGCCAAAGCCGCCTGGCTGCGGGTGCACCGCGAGCATCTGGCCCGGCACCGGGCCCAGGAATTGCTGGATTCGGCAAAAGAGGCGGCTTTGGCCCCGGGGAGCCGGGCCCGGGGCGCCCAGGCCGAAAAATATTACCACCTGACCCTGCTCCAGCTCTCACGGCACGGTTCGCTGGTGCTGCCGGCCAACCGCCTTTTGCGTCAGCTCATGGAAATAGACGCCGATGGCGAAATTGCCGCCGCCACGCTGCAACTGCTTGCCGAGGCGCCCCTGCCGGATTCGCCGCTTTACCGCGCCGGCGCTTCGGACTGGCCGGACAAAGAAGAAGAGTACGCCACCATGGGGCGCTATTTTAGCGGCAAACTGATCAAGGACGGCCTGTTTGCCGACTCGCTGGCCTGCAACCTGGCGGGCTCCATGTACGCCCGGCTGCATGGCGACGCTTTTTTGGCCGCGTTGTTCTGGGAGCGGCAAAAAGAAGCGCTGCTGGCCGCCGGCAAACCTTTGCCGCGGGACGGCTTTCCGGCCGACCCGGCCCCGGATTCCCCCTTGGGCCGGGACGGAGCCTTTTACCTTTTCTGGGCGGAAGTGCTGGAAAACGCGGGTCTTTTGGCCAGGCCGGGCTACCGCATCCGCACGCTGCCCGGCTTCATGCCCGAATCGGCCATGGAATGCCTGTTCCTGGCCCAAGCCGACCAGGATGCCGCGGCCATGTCGCTGCCGGAGCGTTGCGCCTTTGCCGCGCGCCTGCGGCGCGTCAGCGCGGGCGTGAAAGGCTGCGCCTACCTGAGCATGGGCTGTTTGGCCCAGATGTCGCTCTTTGACCAGAAAAACTGGCGCATTTCCCTGGATTACGGCCTGGCGCTGCTCAAGTGCCTGCAACTGGAACCCGGCCTGGATGAAATCGCCGAAGCCCGGGGGAAAGCCGAAGCGGCGGGCCAGGGAGATTCCTTCCGGCGGCGGCTTGAAGAAAGCCCGGCTTCAGATTATATTCTGCGCATTCTTGGATAGCAAGGCGGGCAAATGCTGGAATATCTGCGCATACAGGACTTGGCCCTGATTGAAGACCTGGAGTTGGAGTTCGGGCCGGGCATCAACGTGCTTTCCGGCGAGACCGGCGCCGGCAAGAGTTTTATCCTCAAGGCGCTGGGCTTTTTGACCGGCGATCGGCTGGAAGTGGATCTGGTGCGCCCCGGCAAGGAAAAGGCCACGGCCGAGGCCGTGTTTATACTGCCGGACGGCGCGGAGTTGATCCTCCGGCGCGAGCTCACGGCGGAAAACGGGCGCAGCCGCCTGTTCATCAACGATCGGATCAGCTCCCAGGAAGGCGTACGCGAGCTTCGCCCTTCGCTCCTGCTGCACACCAGCCAGCACGGCCAGCAAAAACTCCTGCAGCCCGCCTACCAGGGCAAGCTCCTGGACGATTTTATGAACCGGCCGGACTTGCTGGAAAAACGCGACGACTCCCTGAAAAAACTCTCTGTTCTGGCCCAGCGCCGGGCCGAACTGGAAGTTCGCTGGCGAGCCCTGGAGGAAAAGCGCGACCTTTTGGAATACCAGCGCCAGGAAATCGACAAGGTAACGCCCTTGCCGGACGAGGAAAACGAGCTGGAAGCCCGGCGCCAGGAACTGCGCCAAGCCGACCAGGCCGACGAAGCCGTGCTTCAGGCCTTGGCCGCCCTGCACGGCGAAGATTCCGGGCAGGGGCTCATGGAGGCCCTGGGGAGCCTGGAGCGGGCCGTCAAACAGTTGGCTAGGGCGGACGAATCTTTTGCCGGCGACCTGGAAGGCCTTGCCGGCATCTACCCGGTGCTGGAAGATCTGTCCTCCCGCCTGCGTCGCGGAGCAGGGCGCAAAAATGCGAAATTTGATGTGGAAGCCATAGAAGAACGGCTTTTCGCCATTTCCCAGCTCAAGCGCAAGCTGCGCCGCAGCCTGCCGGAAATTCTCGCCCTTCGGGACGAATTGGAGGAAAATTTGGCCTTCCTGGACAGTTGCGCCCTGGACCTCAAGCAACTGGGGCGGGAAGAGAGCTCCCTGTGCGCCGAGTTGGCCGCCCTCCTGGCCGTGCTGAACCCGGCCCGGCGCGAAGCGGCGCGCGGCCTGAAGGAACTTCTGGAAGGAGAGTTGCGCGGCCTGGGCTTTTCCGAGCAGGTACAGGTCGATTTCGTGTTCGCCGCCCGCCCGCTTCACCCCGGCCGGCCGGGTTGCCCCATTTGCGAAGAGGAAAAAGCCCAGATTTTCTGGCGGCCCAACCCGGGGCAGCAGGCCCAGCCCCTGGACAAAATAGCTTCCGGCGGCGAACTTTCTCGCTTCCTGCTGGCTCTGGTCAGCATTTTGGCGCGACGTAGCCCGGAGGCTCCGACCCTGATCTTTGACGAAGTTGACGCCGGCGTGGGCGGCATCACCCTGAACAAGCTGGGCGACAAGCTGCGTGAATTGGGGCGCGAGCGGCAAATGTTGCTGATAACCCACTGGCCTTCGCTGGCGGCCGGGGCCGGGCGGCACTTCCTGGTGCGAAAGGAAGTGCTGGACGGCGATACCTTTACCCGCTGCCGCCGCCTGGAAGGGGGCGAAGTAAGCGAGGAAATCGCCCGCATGGCCGGCGGCGGCGCACAGGGCCGGGTTCTGGCCAAAGAATTGCTGGCCTTCTCCCCTTCTTAAAGCGAGGGGAGGAGGTCAAAGCTCGAAAGAGCCCAGGTAACTCAAGTAGGCCCGGCCGAAAGGAGATTCCGGGTCGATTTTGCCGCCCAGGCTCCCCAGGTCCGGCGGTTTGGGGCGGCCGGCCGGTTTCGCCTCGCCGCTGACGGGCCGGGCGACGGGCGGGTAAAGCGGCATTCGGCCGCGCACAAGTTCCACCCGCACTCGGCCGAAATATTCCTCGTCCATGAAGGCATTGGCCCGGGCCAGCATTTCCGGGGTATGGAAGCTGAGTTCGTGCATGAGCATATTGTCTTCCGCGCCGACCAGCAAGACCCTGTCCTGCACGCCCAGCGGCAGGGCCAAGCGCCAGAGCGGGTCGCCCATGACCATGGGCCAGTGCTCCCACAAGTGCGGCAGGCGCAGGTTGCCGCGCCCCTTATGGCGTGAAAAAAAGATTTCCAGGGCTTCGGTCAGGCTCTGGACCCGGCGGGCGCGCTTTACCGGAGAGCTCTTGCTCGGGCCGCTCCGGGAGGCGTTCTGGTTTGTTTGGTCGCTCACGGGCGCATTTTATGCCAAAGCGCGCCGCTTTGCCAGCACCGGATCGTATAATATAATGCGGCCGGCCGGTTTTTAAACGATTTTAAAGGATTGGCGGTTATGCGGGTGATGATTGCGCCGGATTCATTTAAAGGGAGCCTTTCCGCCCTGGAAGCGGCCCTGGCCATGCAGCGCGGCCTGCGGCGCGTTTTTCCGGGCGCGCAAAGCCGCCTCGTGCCCATTGCCGACGGCGGCGAGGGAACGGTGGAGGCCCTGCTGGCGGCTGGCGGCGGCCGGCTTATGGCCGCCTCGGTGCGGGGGCCGTTGGGGAAAAAGGTCAAGGCCAACTGGGGGCTTTTGGGGGACGGCAAAAGCGCGGTGGTGGAAACGGCCGCCGCTTCCGGCCTCACTTTACTGCGCCGGGAAGAGAGAAATCCGCTGCTGGCCGACTCTTACGGCACGGGCGAACTGATCCGCCTGGCTTTGCGTGCGTTGCACGCCGGAAAGGAGCACGCGGAGCCGCCGCGCCTGATCCTCGGCCTGGGCGGCAGCGCCAGCAACGATGGCGGGGCCGGTTGCCTCAGGGCGCTGGGGGCGCGTTTTCTGGACGGAAACGGGCGGGAGCTCCCGCCCGGCGGCGCTACCCTGGCCGGACTGCGGGCCGCGGATTTGTCCGGGCTGGAGCCTTTGCTGCTCAAGACGGACATTCTGCTGGCCTGCGATGTGGACAACCCGCTTTTGGGGCCGGCAGGGGCCAGCGCCGTTTTCGGGCCGCAAAAAGGAGCCTCCCCGGCCATGGTGGCGGAACTGGACGCCGCCCTGGCCCGCTATGCCGACGTTGTCGAGAAAGAAACGGGGCGCCGGGTGCGCGATGTGCCGGGCGCCGGGGCGGCCGGCGGCCTGGGAGTGGCTTTTCTGCTCTTTGCCGGCGCCCGCATCCGGCCCGGGGCGGATATCGTGTTTGAGGTCAGTGGATTGGAGGCGGATCTGGGCGGGGTGGATCTGGTCCTGACCGGCGAAGGGCAGACCGATTTTCAGACCGCCCGGGGCAAGGCTCCGGTAAGGCTGGCCCGCCTGGCCAAAAAGTACGGCAAGCCGGTGGTGTGTATTTCCGGAGCGTTGGGGCAAAACGCCGAGGCCGTGCTGGAACAGGGTGTGGACGCTCTGGGCAGCGCCGTTTGCTCCGTGGTCACGCTTGAGGCGGCCATGCGACAGGCCGGGCGCGGGCTTGAAGAAGCCACGGCCCGCTGTTTGCGCCTGATTCGGCTAGGGATGTCTTTGGGGGCGTCCTCGGGGGTGTCTGTGGAGGCGCAACCGGGCCTGGAGATCAAATTATAAGGTCGGCGTATGTCGCCCCGGCGGCCGCGGCCAGGTCGTCCGGCGCAAGGTACAGTTGCAGCCCGCGCTGGCCCGCGCTGACATAAATGAGGGCGTGATTGCGGGCGCTCTTGTGAATGAAGGTGGGGAACTGTTTTTTCATGCCCAGCGGCGAGCAGCCGCCGCGCAGGTAGCCGGTTACCACCTGCAGGTCTTTCATGGGGATCAGGGCGCAGTTTTTGTTGCCGGAAACCTTGGCCGCCTTTTTCAGATCCACTTCGTCCCCGCCGGGGACCAGGCAGACAAAATAGCCGCTTTTGTCTCCCCGCAGGACCAGGGTTTTAAAAATCCGCTCCAGGTCCTGCCCGAGCTCGGCGGCCAGATGGGCGGCGCTCAGGTCGCTTTCATCCACACCATAGGGGATGAGCTCGTACTTGATTTTGGCCCGGTCCAGCAGGCGGGCGGCGTTGGTTTTTTGAATTTTCATGGTTTTCCGCCAGAATTTTTTCATAGCTCAGAATCTGGATGACGGCAAGAGCGCCGGGCGGAGCACACGCTGGAAGATCTCCAATTGCCGGAGAATGCCCCCTGCCCCAGGGCTGTTGATGCCGGATGCGCCTGAAATAACATATTCCCGAAATGTAACTGTAACAAGCGGCGCGCTAAATAGCCCCGTCGGAGCCAAGGCTCCGACGGGGCTGCCTCTTTTCTCGGCAGCCTTGCCCACAAGCAAAAGAGGTTTTCCATGTCACAGACATATTCATATGAAGCACCGGAAAAGCGCGCGGCTGGCGCCCTGAAAGCGCTTGGGCGCGGCTGCCCTGAAGCATGCCTGGAGCGCCGGGAGTGGATGTCCGCGCTGGCCGGGGCTGGCCTGGAAGCGCTTGAAGGGGCTTTCGACGGCCTGGCCGGCGAGCTTGAGTACACGCTCCTGCGCCGCCCGGAAATGGGGCTCATGATGATGCAGGCCCGTACCGGCAATACCGGCCGCCGCTTCAACTTGGGCGAAGTGCTGGTAACCCGCTGTCTGGTCGGGCTGCGCCTTAAAAGCGGGGGCGGGGCGGCGGAAGGCTATGCCCTGG
>JAISDX010000047.1 GCA_031264465.1 Deltaproteobacteria bacterium
CTGTCGCAAGCTGGCCGCAGTTTCGGCCAAGGGCAAGGGCCGCAAGGGCATGATGGTGCGGCTGGTGGACATGGAAAGTCTGCCGAATTTGAGCCTGACGCAGCAAGAGAAAGATGACGACGAATAGCCCAAGCTTTGGGGAATGAATGTCAAATATTGTTAAATGGCTCTGCCTGGACTACGGTGAAAAACGCGTGGGTGTGGCCGTGGCCCGGGTGGAACCTGCGGAAGAGGGCGGGGCGGCTCCCCTGGCCTTTCCCCGCCCGGCCATTCTCCGCACTACCCGCCCGGCGTTTTTCGAGCGCCTCCTGGCGTTGCTGGAAGAGGAAAAGCCGGGCGCCATCGTGCTCGGCCTGCCGCTGCGGCGGGGCGGCTCGGACAGCCTGACCACCCGGCAGGTGCGCAATTTCGCGGCCAGCCTCAGGCGGCGTTGCGGCCTGCCTCTCTACTTTATGGACGAAACCCTGAGCTCGGCCGAGGCCGAGACGCTGCTGCGCGAAAGCGGCCGCACCGATTTGCGCGTAGCGCGCGGGCAAGGCTTCGTTGACAGCCAGGCCGCCGTTGGAATATTAGAATCTTTCCTCGATCTTCCGCCGGAGAGGCGGGTTCCGGCCGAGGCCAGGGAGCAAAAAGACCACTAATCGGCGTTTCCCTAAAACATATCTGGGGGGCTGTTTGCGTAAACCAAAGAAAATTCTGCTGGGTATTTTGGCTTTTATAGTGCTCGCGACTCTGGGCGGCCTGGGGGGGCTGTACCTGGTCATCGGCAACTTCGCGAGCACGCCGTCCAGCCAAGCCCTGGGGCTGGAGCCCCGCTATTTTTACCTGCTCGTGGAGCGGGGCAGCAGCTTTGACCAGGTGGCCAACGATTTATACCGGGAAGGGGCCATCAGCAGCATCGACAAGTTCAAGATGCTCGGGCGGCTGCGCGGCGCATCCTCGCAGATCAAGGCCGGCGAGTTTGAGTTCAACACCGCCTGGACGCCGGAGCAGGTGCTGGACCAACTGGTCAACGGCCGCTCGCTCCTGCACCGCCTTACCATCCCGGAAGGCCTGCCCTGGTGGGAAGTGGCGCGGCTGCTCGAAGAGAACGGATTCGCCCGGGCCGAGGACGTTGCCGAACTGGTCCGCGACCCCAAGCTCCTGCAGCGTTACGGCATTCCCTTTGCCACCGCCGAAGGTTTTTTGTATCCGGAAACCTACATGCTGAACAAGGGCCGGGTGCCAACCAAAGCCCACGCCCAAAGCGCCATGCAGACCATGCTCCGGACGTTCTGGAGCAAGACCGCTCCCTTGTGGAATGAAGCCGGCGTGGACGAAGCCGGGTCGGGCGGGGGAGTGGACGTGAGCGCCTCCGTCCGGGTGATCGCCTCGGTCGTGCCCCGCTACGCACGGGAAAACCCCGCGGAAGTGAAGCGCCTGGTCATTTTGGCCTCGCTGGTGGAGAAAGAAAGCGCGGTGGTGGACGAGCGGCCGCGCATTGCCGGGGTGTACAGCAACCGGCTGCGCATCGACATGCCGCTGCAATGCGACCCCACGATTATTTACGGCCTGGGGCCGGGCTTTGCGGGCAAGATTTTGCGCCCGCATCTGCTGGACTCCGCAAACGTTTACAATACGTACCGTTTTTACGGGCTGCCGCCCGGCCCGATCTGCTCGCCCGGCCTGGGAGCCATGCAGGCCGCCTTTCACCCCGAGAACAACAGCTTTTTGTACTTTGTGGCCACCGGCAACCCGGACGGGCGGCATACCTTCAGCCGCACCCTGCGCGAGCACAACGCCGCCGTGGAGCAATACCGGGCGAATTTGCGGGCGCAGCCAAGGTAAGAATCACCTATCGTTCGTATACTTTAGGGTTCAGCACGTTCGGGGCGCGTTCGCCGCGCATGGTGGCCGCGAAGGCCGCGATGCCCATCTGGCAGGAGCGCACGCCGGCGTCTTCGCTGATGCCGGCCACATGCGGCGTGCAGATTACGTTGCGCAGGCCGTAGAGCGGGTGGGCCATGGCCTCCATTTTTTCCCTGGTCATGGGCTCGTCCGGAAACACGTCCAGGCCGGCCCCGGCCAGGCGTCCCTCCGCCAGGGCCTCGGCCAGAGCGTCCAGGTCAACGAGGTTGCCGCGTCCGGTGTTGATGACGTAGGCCGTGGGTTTCATCAGAGCCAGTTCGGCCCGGCCCAGCGGCGCCGGTCCGGCTACGGCCGGCAGGTTCAGGGAAAGAAAATCCGACTGCGGCAGAAGTTCTTCCAAACTGCCCACCTGGGCGCAACCGAGCCGGGCGGCCATATCCGGCCGGGGGGTGCGGTTGTGGAAGAGCACGTTCATGTCAAAAGCCCGGGCGAGTTTCGCCACGCGCTGCCCGATATTGCCAAAGCCGACAATGCCCAGGGTTTTGCCGCCCAGGTCGTCGGCCATGATGCCTTTCCAGGCGCCTTCCATGAACTTCACGTGCAGCGGCACCAGGCGGCGGGTCAGGGCCAGCATGAAGGCGAGCACCATTTCCGCCGCCGTGGCCGCGTTGGCTCCCGGGGTGTTGCTTACCGGCACGCCGTGCGCGGTGGCGGCGGCGAGGTCGATGTGATCCACGCCGGTGCCCAGCATGCAGACATGGCGGAGCTTTGCGGCTTTGGCGAAAAACTCCCGGCGCAGCGGCGTGTTGCCGCTGAACAGGTATTCGATTTCCCTGGCCTGTTCCAGGAGCCGGGCTTCAATTTCCTGCGGCTTCCAGCCGCGCTTGGCCGGGTCCATGACCCATTGCAGCTTCCAGCCGGTTTGCCGGATCAGCTC
>JAISDX010000086.1 GCA_031264465.1 Deltaproteobacteria bacterium
AATATTATGCTGATACGAAATCATCATAGTATTATTCCTCAAATGGCAATAAAAACGCCTACATAGATCTAAGAAAACACCAGACGCAGGGCAAGGCGCCTGTTCAGGAAACAACGTTCTCGAACAGCTCCAGCAGCGCCAAGCTTTCCAGCAGGGCGGGGCGGGAGCTGTTCTCGTTTTGCAGCTTCATTTGGATGAAGCTGCTCAGCGGGCGCAACAACGGCGGTAAGTTTTGCCAGGAGTCGTCGCCGGCCAAGCTGTTGCTTTGGCCGCGCAATGAACGCCCGACTTGCAGCAGCAGAGCGCCGGTGTGCCGCCGGAGCATTTTTTCCAGGCCTTGCGGCTCACGCAGGCTTTGCGCGGCCTCGGCCAATTTTTGCAGGCTGGCCGCATCGCGGGGGAGTTTTTTGAGGCCAAGCAGGAAGAACAGCTTCCAGAACCGGGAACGCGCAAGGTGTGGGGCGTTCGCTGTTGTGGGTCGCATGTCGAAAAGGCCGTTTTCGTCACGCCGGGTTTGGTAGAGTTCGTAGCCGGGCAGGCTCAGCCCGGCCAGGGCGTCGTGCCGCCCGGCCAGAAGCAGCGCCGCCACTTCGGCCGCGCGCTCCGCTGAGAAGTTTTCCTTGCACCAGACCCGTGCCTGACCGCACTGCCAGCAACCGACGCAACTGAGTTTGCGGCGCATGACATACTGGTTCGGGGCAAAGGGACCGGTTTCCCAGGCGTTGACCGGCCCGAGCGAAAGGTTCAGCACCGGCACGCCCAGCCAGGCGGCAATGTGCATCGGGCCGGTATCCGGCACCACCAGGAGTTCCATTTCCTTGATAAACAGGCAGAGTTCCTTGATGGAGAATTTCCCGCACAGGTTCAGGGCCGGAGCTTTTAAAATGTCCGCCGCCCGGCTCGCCAGTTCATGGTCGCCTTTGCCGCCCAGGAAAACCGGCCTGAAGCCGAGTTTGAGCAGTTTTTCCGCAAGGCTGGCCCAAAAGGGCGGGTCCGGGCGTTTGTCCGCTTCGCTGGCGCCCACAAACAGGCCGATCCGGCGTGACTGCCCGAGCTGGCCGCCCCGCTTGGTCTGAGCTTCCGGCAGCGGCCAGTTGGTGCGGCGCATCTGGCGCAGTGGGATGAGGTCCAACGCGTTCAGGTCGGCCCAGTGGAACAGGTTGTGCCGGTTGTTCTGGGCAATGGAGGCGCGGTAGAGTTGCCAGTTGCCCTCCAGGTGCAGCGCCGCCGCCTGTTCCGGGCCCAGCCTGGGCCCCACCCGCCGTTCGCTGGCGAGGCTCCCGGCCAGGAGCGCGGCTTCGCGGCGGTGGCTCAGGTTTATGAGCAGGCTGTAGGAGCGGCTTTGCAGGAGCTTTGCGGCCGAATATTCAAAGTAGGTGGCCGGCGGCGAGATATCGACCAGGCCTTCAAAAAACAGGCGCTCGCCCACCACCCAAATGGGCGCGCCGGGCAGAGCCGAGGCCAGCCAGCCGAACAGCGGGTAGCTGAGCACCAGATCGCCCATGCGCTGCATTTGCAGGATCAGTATAGGCTTTTCCTGGTTCATCTGGCGAACGATGCCGGGCCGAAGGTCTTGCGCATGACCGCGATGAGTTCCGTCAGGCGGTTCTCATAACGGTGCTGCGCCATCACCCGTTTATGGGCGGCTTTGATGATTTTTTCCCGTTCCGCCGGGTGCTCCAGATAGTGGCGGATCAAATCCGGCACCTCTTCGGGGGAGTGGAAGCAGACCACTTCCTTGCCGGGTTCGAACAGTTTTTCGATTTGCTCGCGCCAGTCCGTAATTATAAAGGCGCCGGCGGCCGGCACGTCGAAAATGCGCTGGTTGACCGCCCCCTTCATTTGTTTGCTGGTGCAGTTGAAATTGATCTTGGAAAGCGGGTAAAACAGCGGCAGGTCGGTGTAGTAGGTGAGTTCGTGGAAATAACGCCAGCCTTCCGGCTTGCCGTCGCGCCTGGGCAAAAGCTCAAACCAGCCCGGGTCGCCCACAATAAGCGGCTTGAAAGGCAAGGTTTGGCGCACGCAGCTCAAGCGATATTGCAGCGTCGCTTCCCAGGTGAGCCCGGCTTCATATCCCAACTGCCGCTCCATTACGCCCAGTTCGAGAAAGGCCCGGTATTGCTCCGGCGCTTCCTGGCGCAGATAATCGCGCACGGAGCGCTCGTTGCTCGCGGCAAAGCCGGCCGCGGTCTTATGGAAATTCTCCAGCATAAAGGCCGAGGGCTGAATTTGCTCCAGGCGTTTTTGCACTTTGAGCAGCATGGAGTTTCCGACAAAAGAGACGTCCGCCGGCCAGGCCGGCCATTCCTGGCTGATTTTGCGCAGAGATCCGGCATCCTGGGGAACGAAGCGGGTATGGTCGGTGCCCAGCGGCAGGTAAAAGACGTGCTCGAAGCCCATTTTCCGCAGCGAGGATAAATTGTCCGCGTCCCAGGTGAACACGGCGGTCCAGGGACTGACCAGGTTGTGATAGTGGTAGAGGATCAGGTGCGGGTTGTCCACAAACCAGGAGGCCAGCGGGAGCTTGACCTTGGCCAGGAAGTTCTGTAGCACCCCTTCGCGGTCCACGCCCAGGTGGTTGATGGTCAGGGCGAAATCGGGCCTGAAGGTGACTAGAGCGCTGAGCAGTTGCTCCAGGAATTCGGTGAGTCCGATTTTCTGGTCCGGCACGGTCAGGAGACTGTAGGAGAGTCCCATGCGCTTGCAGGCCGCTTCCATTTCTCCAATCAAAAAATACTTGCTGGTGATCAGCAGGATGCGCGGTTTGGCGTCTTTGAACTTGGGGTAATCGGCCCGACTCCAGAAGTCGTAGCTGGCGCTGGCAGCGAGAGCGTCGCGCAGCCTGCCGTAATAGGGGCGGTCCAGGCGCAGGTAGAAAGGGTTGGCGACGGGTAAAAAGGCTTTACCGGCGTGCTCGAGCTGCCATTTGCCGAGCAGCAGCAGGGCGTTGGTGGAATCCGGCTCGTCCACCCAGACCAAGTTTTTGTATTTGGCATAGGCGGCGCGCAGTCCGGTCAGTTTCAACAGGGAGCTTTCCTTGTCCAGCACGGCCAAGTGGAAGTCCGGCCCCTGCTCGCGCTCGAGGAAGGCCACCAGTTCTTTCAGGGCGTGCCCCAGGCCGCTGCCCAGCAGTACGGGCAAGCGGCCGGCCGGGGAGCATGAGGCAAAATCCGGCAAAATGGAGAGTTCGCGGGCCTTGCCGGCTTCACCCAGCATGACCAGCTCTCGCCCGCCCAGGTTGACGCGGATGTCCAGAAGTCCGCCGTCGTCCGTGTAAACGGGCGTATATGCGGAGTCGTTTTTGCGCATTACCAGTATTCGGTACCCGGCAGGTAGAAAATGAAGTCCAGGCGGTTGTTGTAGTGTTCGCTCCTGGGGTCGGAAGGAGGCACGCGGATATCCACATCGCCGGAGCCCATGGCGCGCAGTCTGGCCGGGTCTATGTTGCCGGCTTCAATAAGCGCGTCCAGGGCGGAGGCGGACCGGGCCGCCGAAAATTCCCACACCGTGGGGTAATTGGCCGTATTAAGCTCGCCGCTGGTAACGTTGGCGCGCACCAGCAAGTTAAAATGGTGCCGTTGCATGGCCGCGACCACCGGTTCCAGCAACGGTCTGACGCCCGGTTTGAGCCGTGCCGTGCCGTGGTTGAAAAACGCGTCCCCGTAAATGCGGATGACCACGCCGCGGTTCTCCACGTCAACCACCAGCGACTGCTGCAATGCCAGCGAGCTTTGCGAGCTCATGATCGTTTCCTGTACCGTGTTCATGACTTCGCGTTCGGCCTGGCCCAGGCTGGTGGTGGAAGATTCGTCCGGCTTGGGAGCGTGGGCGTTGAAGGGCGAGCGCGGGTCGCTGTCCTTTACCCCAAAGGCGTTCTGGATGGAACCCACGGCGGCTTTGTATTTTTCCTCTTCCTGCTTGGAAAAAATGAAGAGCAGGACGAAAAAACAAAGCAGCAGGGTCATCATGTCACCGTAAGTGACCATCCATTCGGGCACGCCCAGTGGTGGCGGAGCGTCGTCCTCGGGACGCGCATCTTCGTCGTCGTCAGCCATGCCGTTTTTCCAAGTTATATACGCATCTTAGCGCCTGGCCCGCATTCTGGCGGGCAGGAACGATTCCAGTTTTTCTCGCATGAGAGCGGGGTGTTCGCCTTTCTGAATGGCGATTACGCCTTCGCGCACCAGCTCCATGACCAGGTATTCCTCGTTGGAGCGTTCTTCAAGTTTTTTGGCCATGGGCAGGAACAGGGCGTTGGCCATGACCGCGCCGTACATGGTGGTTAAAAGGGCCACGGCCATGGCCGGCCCGATTCTGTTGGGGTCGTCCATGTAGCGCAGCATTTGCACCAGGCCGATCAGGGTGCCGATCATCCCCATGGCCGGGCAGAACGTGCCAAAAGCCTTCATGATGTCCTGGCCGCGAAAATGGCGCTGGCGCATCAGAGCCATGTCTATATCGAGAATATTCCGTAAAAGCCCCAGTTCGGTGCCGTCGGCCACAAGCTGGATGCCGCGCTGCAAAAACGGGTCGTTCACACGCACTTTTTCCAGAGCCACAATGCTTTCTTTCCGCGCCTTGTCGCCCAGATGCACCATTTGCTCGATAAGTGCCTGGGTGTTCACCGGCTTGTAGATCAGGGTTTTTTTAATGACTTTGCCCATGCCCATGAACACTTTCAGGGGGAACTGGATCATGACGATGCAGAAACTGCCGATAACAACCAGCACAACAGACGGAATATCGACAAACGCGCCGACAAAATCGGAAAAAGTTCCGCCCAGAATACAAGCGGTACAGATCAAGCCGAACGAGGCGACAATTCCGAATAATGTTCCGAGGTCCATAACTAAGGCGCCCTACGTGAGTTTTTTGGCGACAACCTCGCCGTTTTCCAATCTGAATTCGCGCCCGTGGACAAAGTCCGTTACCTGGTACGTGGCTTCGCCAATGGTAATTTCCGTTCCAGATTCGATTTTGCCGGGGCAGATCAGACGGCAGCCGGCGGCGTTTGCCGCTTGGGCCGCGAGTTCGGCGTTCAGGCTGCGCAACTGGGCGTTACGCACCTTGATTTTGCGTTGCAGCAGGCGTATTTGCAGGCTGAACTCGCTCATAAGCTTTGGTTTTTTTTCAATAACCCGCTCAAAGCGTTCCAGAACGGGCAGCAACTCCTCAAGGTGCTTTTCCAGTGCTCTTTTATGGCGCAGCCGCCTGGGGCTGAAACCAAGGATGATTTTAGTGGGGGTACTGTGGCCGCCCAACTGGTTTTGCGCGAAAATCACGCGCCCCGCGCAGGCTTCGCCCCCTTGCAGCCGCCCCTTGACCATGATGCTGCCTTCGGCGTGCAGGGTGCTGTGCATGCAGGAGCCGTCCAGTTCAATATTGCCGTCGGCTTCGATGGTGATATTTTCGCAGAAGGGGGCCTTGACGTTGCCGTTACTTTTAAGGTGCCCGTTGCCGCCGCCTTTGATGCCGGATTCGCAGACAATGTTGCCGGCGGCCCGTATCAGGGCGTTTTCGACGGTGCCTTTTACCAGAATGTTGTTGCCGTGCAGCGTAAAGCCGCTCTGCACCGATTCATGGGCGATAACGTCGCCGACGAACATGATGTTGCCGGTGTGGAAGTCGATATTGCGCCGCACGTTCAGGAGCTTTTTTATGGTGATCAGCCCCTTGTTATAGAAACAGTAGCCGTTGGCGGTAGCGATCATCCGGCTGGGTTTGCCGGGGTGCGGGATGCAGTTGGGACCGCAGGGAAAGTGGGGTTCGGCCGAAATGAAGCGCGGGTCGTAATCGGTAATTTCCGGGTGCTGATCCAGGTCGATCACCTCGGCCACCACCTGGCCCTGTACCACGTTTTGCACATAGCCCAAGTAAAAATAGGTCATGGAGCCGTCGCTGGTAAACTGCGGCGTGAGCTTTTCGTGCTTGAAATCGGGGTCGAAATAATGCCGTAGGTAGTAGGGCATGTGTCGGTTCTCCTCTACAACTCAATCGGCAGAATGTTGAAAAGTTCGTCTTCCGAGCCGAGCACCCGGAAAAAATTGTCCACGTTAAGCTTGCCGAGCCGCTGCATGATCACCGGCGAGGGTTCGTACAGGTAGAGATCCAGCCCCCGTCCGAGCACGCCGGCCGCAAAGTCCACCAGCAGGCCGACCGCGGTACGGCTGAGCTTGGTCACTTCCTTGAACGACAGAACCACCTGCCTGGCTTCGCCGGTGAGCATCTGCTTCAGAGCCGGGCTGAAACAGTCGGCGTTGGCAACGGAAATGGTACCCCGGAAAAAGGCGACAAGCACGCGTCCGCCAAAAGCGGTATAAACCGCCGGCGTGGCGTAGGTGCTGCCGTCGCCGGTCAGGGTGGGCGGCGTCTTCAAGGTCAGGAGCTCGTTCAGAGCGATAGCGGGCGCCATTAGAGATACTGCGTCCGGTGCGGTGGTGGAAGCTGAAGCGGCGGTTTTGTTCTTTTCCATTTTACCAGCCCGTGTTTAGAGTTGGCCTTTTGGTGAATGTACTTTATTTGCAGGAAAAATCAATCCACCAGCGCTTTGTCGTCAAGCTTGTCGTATTCTTTGAGGTTTTGCGGGCTCTTGAGTTTTTCTTCCTCCTCGGCGCGCAGAGCGCGTCGCAGCACCTTCCCTACCAGGCTTTTCGGCAATTCTTTGCGAAACTCTACCTGTTTCGGCACTTTGTAGTTGGCCAAGTGGCTTCGGCAATAGGAGATGATGTCGCTTTTCTTAAGGCTGGCGCCGTCGTTCAGGACAACGTAGGCCTTGATGATTTCGCCCCGGGTGGGGTGGGAAATACCCACGGCCACCGCTTCGCGCACGGCCGGGTGGGCGTGCAGCACTTCGTCGATTTCACGCGGGTAAACGTTGTAACCGCCAACTATGACCATGTCTTTCTTGCGGTCCACAATATAGAAATACCCGTCTTCGTCCATAATGGCTATGTCGCCGGTGTAGAGCCAGCCGTTGCGCAATACATTGGCCGTTTCGTCCGGTCGGTTCCAGTAGCCGCGCATGACTTGCGGCCCCTTTACGATGAGTTCGCCGGCCCGGCCGGGCGGCAGCGGAATGTTGCCCAGTTCCATATCCACGATGCGGGCCTCGGTAGAGGGCAGCGGCATGCCGATGCTGCCGTTTTTTTTCATGCCCTCGGCCGGGTTCAGGTGGGTAATGGGCGAAGCTTCCGTCAGGCCATAGCCTTCAATGATGGTGGCGCCGGTCTTTTCCTTGAATATCTTGAAGTATTCCACCGGCATAGGCGCAGAACCGGAAATGAGGATGTCCACGCTGGAAAGGTTGACGGCGCTGATGGTTTTTTGCTGAAGCATGGCAATGTAGACCGAGGGCGCGCCGGGCACGATGTTGATCTTGTACTTTTCCAGCATGGCCAGAGCTTCGCCCGGAGCGAACATGGGCATGGGGTAAACTGACGAGCAGACCGCCACCGGCAGGAACAGGCAGGTCAACAGACCGTAAACGTGAAAGAGCGGCATAACGCCCAGAAAACGCTGGTAGTTGCGTTTGGCCTCGTTGGGGAAGATGACGTGTTTGCCCTGCACTACGTTGGCCGCAATGTTACGGTGCGTGAGCATCGCCCCCTTGGGGACGCCGGTGGTGCCGCCGGAGTATTGCAAAATAGCCAGAGTTTCCGCCGGATTATCAATTAAAGTGGACAATCTGGCGCCGCCCTTGAGCAGACCCTTGAACGGCAGTACGCTGTGCGTGTCAAAGGCCAGGCTGCCGTTTTTGGACGAGTTTTTGAATTTGTACCAGGCGTTCAAGGGGAAGGCCAGGCCGTCCGACATGTCGGTGACAAAGTATTTTTTCACCAGCAGCCGGGCGCGCAACCGCTCCACCTTGGGCCAGATGGTGTCGGTGGTGATCAGGCATTTTACCTTGGCGTCATTGAGCTGATACAACAGCTCGTTTTCCACGTACAGCGAGTTGGTCATGACCAGAACGCCGCCGGCCTTGATCACCGCCCAGACGGCCAGGAAGGTCTGGGGCAGGTTGGGCAGCATGACAGCCACAGCGTCGCCTTTCTGGATGCCGTTAAGCCGCAGGTTGGCCGCCATGATTTCGGCCTGCTCCTGCAACTGCCGGTAGCTCAGGCGGTAATTCTTGAACACGATGGCGTCGGCATTGGGGGCCTGCGCGGCCGCCCGGTCCAGCCAGTAGGCAAGCGGCACGTTGGGCACATCGGCCGTACCCGGGACGGAGGGGTCGTAGTTTTTAAGCCAGGGGCTGTAGCTTTGCCCGTCCGGCGCGTAAAGGCTGTAAGTCGGCTGTGGGCCTAAATTGGAATTGTGTTGTGACATGTCTTAATCTGTATGGCGCATAAAATTGACGGCGGATCGGCGGCCGGTCTTGCGGCGCGCGCCGGTCAACTTTCGCTGTTTATTTCTCTGATAAAACCGGTAACCGCCGCCATGGCCTTGATGCCGAGTCCGGCACCGGTAAAGCCTAATCCTTCTTCCGTGGTCGCCTTGACATTAACCCGTTTTTCGGGGAGTTGCAGCAAGTGGGCGATGTTGCGGGCAATTTCCCGCCTGAATGGGGAAATTTTCGGAGACTGGGCCACCACTGTAAGATCCACGTGGGTGAGCACCAGCCCCTCCCGACGGACGATTTCCAGGGTTTCGGCCAATAACAGAGCACTGTTGATATTCTCGAAAGCCGGATTGTTGTCCGGGAACAGCCCGCCGATATCGCCGCCGCCCACGCAACCCAAAAGGGCGTCAATCAGGGCGTGCATGAGCACGTCGCCGTCCGAATGGGCCTTGATGCGCACATCGCCCGCAGGGATGCGCACCCCGCCCAGGACAAAGGGGCGATTGCCCCCGTAACTATGCACGTCATAGCCGAAACCGACGCAAGGCGAAAGCGGGCCAGTTCCGTTAGTGGGTTCCCGTAGCAATGCCAAGTCCTCCGGGTTGGTGATTTTTCTGTTGGCCGTATCCCCCGCTACAATCAGCACCGGGACGGCGCAACGCTCCAGCAGGGCGGCGTCATCCGTAACCTCCCAGCCATGTTCCCGGCTTTGCCGATGAGCCGCCCGCAGGGTCTGGAAGCGGAAGCCCTGCGGCGTTTGCACCGTGCGCAGCCCGGCCCGTTCCGGGGTGCGCAGGACCAGTCCGGCGGCATCCACTTCCTTGACCGTGTCGCTCACCGCCAGGCCGGGCGCCACGCCCGGGTGGCCGGCCAAAAGAGCGTCCAGCACCCGCTGGCAGAGCGCGGCCGAAACAAAAGGCCGGGCCGAGTCATGCACCAGCACGTATTCGCACTCCCCGGGCAGCGCCGCCAGCGCGTTCAGGACGGAATCCTGACGCCGGGGCCCGCCCGGGACTATTTTGCACGGCAGGCCCAGGGGCGCGCGCTCGAGGCAGGCGACAGCCAGGGCCGAAGCTATTGCAAAATCCGTTTCCGGGCACACCAACATCAGCCCGTCCAGGGCGGGCAGGGCCGCCAGGGTTTTCATGGAGTGCCAGAACAGGGGAGCGTTTTTCCAGGCCAAAAACTGTTTGCCGCCAGGAGCGGCGCCCTGCATCCTGTTGCCCTGGCCAGCAGCCAGTATTACCGCCCAGATTTGTTTTGCCATAATTACGAAATTGAAATGGGAGCCGGACTGTAAGCCGGGTTCTGTCATCCCGCCCAGGCCGGCCGAAACCGAACCGGGGGGAGAGGTCAGCATTCCTCTAGGACCGTGATTACTCGCGGCCTCAAGCAACCTACCCGAGAGCAGCCCGGGCCGGGCTGTAGCTCTCCTATTTGGTTTTGCTCCGAACGGGGTTTACCTGGCTTGCCGTGTCGCCACGGCAACCGGTGGGCTCTTACCCCACCGTTTCACCCTTGCCGCGCATCCCGCCAAGGGACGCGGGCGGTCTGCTTTCTGTTGCACTTGCCGGGGATCGCTCCCCCTGGGCGTTACCCAGCGTTCTGCCCTATGGAGCCCGGACTTTCCTCTCCGGGCAAAAGCCCGCAGCGCTGACCCGTCCGACTCCCAAATTTTTCCACGCCCGCGGCGCTTGCCGCGACGCCGGCCGGAAAAGGCATAATAAACCTTACCGGCCGGCCGGGCAACTATTCGTCGTCGTCCCCGGCTTCGGGCGTTTCGGCGGCTTCGCCGGCGGCAGCGCGGGAAGAGGGGGAAGTATCGGTAAAGTGTTCGCTCCAGTAGATCAGGCGTTGGCAGTTGGGGCAGGAAAGAATCTGCTTGCCTTTTTGCAGTTCGATAAAACCCTGGGGCGGAATGGCGATGTTACAGCCGCTGCACACCCCGGCGCACACCGGCACGATCACCGGATAGGCCAGACGCTCGCGAATGAACTCGTAACGCGAAAGCACCGGCAGCGGCACCAGCTTGATGGTGTCGCGCCGCTTGTCATCCAGCCCCTTGAGTTCCCTCTGCGATTTTTCCACCCTGGCGTTCAGCCCGGTTTCTTTGTCATCGAGTTCGGCCTTGAACTTGTTGTAGCGCTCGTCCGCTTCTTCGTAGGCGGAGGTCTGGCGTTCCAACTCCTCGGTCATGAGTTGGCGCTCTTCCTCGCGGTCGCGGTTCATTTTTTCCAGTGAATCCACCTCCCGCATCATGGCCTGATATTCTTTGCTGTTGCCGACCATCATCAGCTTGCTCTTGCTTTTCTTGATGCGGGTGGCGTCGTCCTCGATATCGACATTGAGGCGTTTTTCCTGTTCCCGCAAATGCTCGAGCTTGTCCAGCACCCGGGCGCGTTCCTCTTCGGCCTGGGCAAATTCATGCCTGAGGTGTTCGATTTCCTTGGGGGCGTCGGACAAGTCCTTGCGGATCAGGTGAATATGATCATCGACTTTTTGCAGTTCGACGAGCTGTTCAATTTGTTTCAGATAAAGACTCAAGGGATTCCTCCTGATATTTAAAATGCGTTTCCTTAAAATATGCGGATGAGTTAAAACTCTTCAAAAATCAACGGATCGCTGCCGGGCAGGAAGCTTACTTGCAACTCCGGCAGCAGGGCGGCCAGCCGGGCCGCGAACAGGCGCATCATAATTTCTTCAAGCTGAAAGTGGCCGACGTCCAGCAGCCTGATTTCAGTATCAAGGGCGGTGTGGTATTTCACGTCGCCGGTAATGTAAACGTCGGCCCCGGCGGCCCCGGCCAGGCCGACCATATCGCCGCCCGAACCGGGGCAGCAGGCCACGCGCCGCACTTTGCCCGGCCTGGGGCCGCAGGCGCGCCACTTGCCTGTTTCCAGAGCGGCGGACAAAAGGGCGCAAAAAGAATTGTAGCTTTCTTCTTGCGGCAGGTCGCCGACAAAACCGAAGCCGAACGGCGCGCCCTCGAGCGTGGTCGTCGGCTCCAGCACCGCGCGGTCCTTCAGGCCGAGCTTGTCGGCCAGCCAACTGACCGGGCCCCGCGGGTTGGCGTCCAGCGACGTGTGCGCGCTGTAGAGGCAAACGTCGTGCCTGAACAGAAGCGAGAGCACGCCGTGGAAGCCCCCGAGGCTGTCCGCGAAACGCGGGCGCAGGGTCAGGGGATGGTGAGCCAGGATGAAGTCCGCTCCCATTTCCAGAGCCCAACTGACTGAACGCAGGCTGGGGTCGAGCATGACCGCCATGTGCCTGGCCGCGCGCCGGCGCGCCGCCACCTGAATGCCGGATTTGTCCCACTCCGCCGCAATGGAGGGAATGGCTGTTTTTTCAATAATATTTATAATTTCAGCTAATTGCATGATGTTGCCGTGGAAAAGAAAAATGCTTACACTCCGCCAACAGGGTGTAAGCATTTAATTTTTGCCGTATGGAAAACGCCTTCAAGCACTGAAGCTCCTGTTCAAAAAGTATGGCACTTTTTTGCCAGTGAACTAAATTTTATTAGACGCTCCGGCTCCTTTCGTCAAGGTTAAATTCAACAGGTTAAATTCAACAAGGCCCCATTTAAGGCAGGCGGCTATACACGGACGGTTCTATGGCAACAAAGGCGCTGCCGCCGCCGTGGCTGGCGGTCTGGTTGAGCATGGCGCGTATTTCCCCGGTAATGGGAAGGCTCAGGCTGGACATGGCGTATACCTCCATCCCGCCGGTGCGCATCATGCGCAGGTTAAAGATGACGCTCCTGGAGGTGACGGTGTAGTTGCCGACCATGGTCAAGGCGCTGTTCACGGTTTTGTTGGCGGCCAGTTCGCGGTCGCGGGTGAGCAGAAGTTCGCCGGTATCCGGGCGGAAGAGCAGGGCGCGGCCCTTGCGCACTTCCTGCACGCTGTAGCCGGAGCGCACCAGCCAATGGCTGATCGATTCCTGCATTTGCCGGGCCAGGGCGCTGGATTCTTCAAAATTGTTGATATCCACTGGCGTGGTCATGATGACGGAAATGCCGCCGGCGCTGCCGGGCTGGTGCCCGAACGTCGCGGCCAGTTGCGAATCCATTTCTCCGGCCAGCATGGCGGCCGCCTCGGCCAGACTGGAATCCTGGGCTCTGGCAATGCCGGCGGGCGTGAACAGCAGAGCGGCGATAAATAACAGTGCGTATTTTTTCATAAGCGCCTACCTGAGGCTTTTAATCATCATATCGATGCTTTTCAGTTCGCTGACCAGCGCGTCCTGCATGCCGCGGTCGTTCGCGGCGGCCAGGGCCAGGAGGTAATGCTCGCGGGCCAGTTCATAGCGTCCGGCCGCCGCATATTCGCGCCCAAGCCGATAGTTTGCGAGGCTGTCCGGCGTGTAGGGGCTGGCGTAAAGGCTTTCGTTACCCCCCACAGTCAGCGCGTTGGACCGGGCAGCGCTCTGCTCCGCATCGTTATTTGCGAAAAACGAACTGATGGCCGAGCAGCCCGTGCCGGTAAAAGCCAGCAGGCCGGCCAGACCGAGGAGTGCAAGGTGTTTTACCGATTTCATGACAACGTTCCCCCGTTCTACTTGATCTCAATAGTCATAAACGCTGGAGGCTTCCGGAGGGCGGGCTTCCATGTTGAAATCCCGAATTTCCAGTTCTTCGGACGGCAGGCGTTTGCCAGAGGCGGCAATCATGCGCCGGGTAAGCGGCGTCGAGGCCATGATCAGTTGCCCGGTACGCGCCACCCGTCCGTCGGGGCGAATAAGGCGGGCGTTGATGAACACCGAGAAGTTATCCGTATAATAGGTGCCCACCAGGTAGAGGGTGCGGGGGTCCAGATCGGCGGCGCCGGGCTTGCGCGCCAGAATGAACTCGCCGTCCTCGCGCTGGGTGAGCTTGCCGTCCATGCGGTATTCGCGCGTCGGAAGGCCGCGTTGATTGAATTCGTAATACATCTGCTCCACGATGAAACGGCCCAGGGAAGAAGAGCGATCAAAATCGTCCTGGGTTACAAAGGCGGTGGGCAGGGCAATGTAGGAAGAGAGCGAGCCGTCCAGGCCGGCAATAAGCTGGGCCGCGAGCTCGCGCATTTTCAGCTTGAGCTCTCTGGCGTCCACGTAGTTCGGGTTCAGACCGGGCGGGTTGGCGCCGGGCACGACCACCAGGCCGCCCCGGCCGTCAGGCAGGAGCAACCCGTTATCGTGCGTAAGCAGGTTCTGGCTGGGGACCATTTGCCCCTGGCTGAGAATTTGCCCCGGGTGGCCGGTCTTCATGGCCGAACCGCGCTCAAGGCCGGAGGTGTCGCCCTTGTCCGGGGCCGCCGCGGATACGCTGCCGCCGATAACCGTATCGGACTGGCCGCCGGCCTGAACCAGCGAACAGGCTCCGAACAAGAGCGGCAGGCCCAGCGCCAAAAGGCACAGGGAGTATTTCCGCATTATGGACAATATATCAACCATGCCATTCTCCTTACAAAGCGAAGGCAACTGTAGTTTATTCAAGTTTTCTGATTCCCTTATCGGAACAAGTCGTAAAATCTTGAGTACCGGCTTGCATAAAATTTCACGAGTATGCTGCCGGGGTTCGGCAAACTCCGCCATATTTCCGGAATTTTTACCGTTACCCTGTGCGATATAGCTCATTGGTTTTTTAAGGAAAGGCTGATTACAAATGGCTTATATTCGCCTTACGCGTTAATTTTTCCCGCCAGGACCGCGCTTTTTTCTATGACGCGGCGTCCTTGCATTTTTTACTTTCTGATGGTACTCGCATGTGCTTATGCTGTTCCTGAAGACATTTCAACTTTGGAGAAATTTAAAGGAAAAGCTGAGTAATGAGGATTTTTGTTTCCTGGCAAGCCTGCTCCGTCAACCGGGTTCCGGGAGGAGCCTGACGCGGCCAGGTAGGAAAAAGACCGTTAAATCATTAATCTGCGTTTCTCTGAAAGCGAGAGTGGCGGAACTGGTAGACGCACTGGACTTAGGATCCAGCGCCTTGAGCGTAGGAGTTCGAGTCTCCTCTCTCGCACCAGAGTTAATTTTTGAAACAGGCAAAACTTGCCGTTATTTCTGTATTACAAGGAGCTGTTGATGCAGTATAAAGTAGAAGAACCAGCCCCGCTGAAAAAGCAGGTTGAAGTTACCGTGCCGGCGGCGGACGTTGACAAGCAGATTGAAAGCCTGGCCGCTCGTTACCGCGCCACGGTCGCCATTCCCGGCTTCCGCAAGGGCAAGGCTCCTTTGAACAGAGTTCTGGCTCAGTTTGCGAAGGACATTTATGCCGAAGCCACTGAAAACCTGATTAACGAACAGTTTGACCGCATTGTTGGAGAACTGAAACTTGAGCCCGCTTCCCGGGCCAATTTCAAAGTGGCCAGCCTGACGCGCGGCCAGGATTTCACCTATTCCTTCAGCCTGGACGTCATGCCCGAGTTTACCCTTCCCGATTACGCCGACTTTCCGGTGCGGGAAGAGGAAGTTGAAGTCAGCGCCGAAGAAGTGGACAACGTCATCGAAAATGCCCGCCGCGACCTGGCCCGCCTGGTGCCGGTGGAAGAAAAACGCGCTCCGCAGGACGGCGACGTGGTCAACCTGGATGTGGCCGGTTTTGACGCCGAGGGCGCCGAAGTGCCCGGCCTGAAAGTGGCCGGCATGGACATGACCATCGGCGAAAAACAGATTTTTGACAGCTTTGAAAATTTTGTAAAAACCATTCCGGTGGGTGAAGAAAAGGAAGAAAAAATCCTCTTCCCGCAATCTTTCGCCAATCCGGATTTTTCCGAAAAGGAATTTCTGCTCCGGATCAAAGTCAACGCCATCAACATGCGTGAATTGCCTGAACTGAACGACGAATTTGCCGCCAAGCTCGGCCAGTACGAAACCATTGGCGCGGTGCGCGACATTATCGGCAATGCCTTCAAGCTCACCCGCGAAAAAATGAACCGTGGTTCGGCCCAGACCAGAATGCTTGGCGAGTTGCTGGAAAAAGTCGAGTTCCCGCTACCGGAAAGCTTGGTGGAGCATTTTACCCGCGTGGCCCAGGCCAATTCGCTGGAAGCGCTGCAGCGCCAAGGCGCCGACCTTGGCGACGCAGACATTCGCACCCAGATTCTGGAGCTGGCCCGCAAAGAAGCGGAGCAGCGCGTGCGTGAATACGTGTTCCTGTACCGGGTGGCCCAGGCCGAGGGCATTGAGGTTGCGGAAAACGAAATCACCCAGTACCTGCAGCAGGTTGCGGCCAGCTCCCGCCGCCCGTTCGCGGCAGTGCGCGACGAATATATCGACAACAACCTTATGGGCGTGGCGCATGACCGCATCATGTCCGACAAGGCCCTGAACGCCATTTACGCCAAGGCCAAGGTTGAAAAGGTCAGCCCCGGCACTTTCGTCCCGGCCGGCGCGGACGGAGAAAACGCGGCGGAAAAGCCGGGAGCCAGAGCCAAGGCTGACCTCCAGGCCAAGGATGCCGCACCCGCCAAACCTGAAGGCGATTCCGTCGAATAACGGACGCATCGAACAAGGCCTGCCCTGATGGAGAGCAGGCCTTGTCTTTTCCGGCCGGCTTCTTATTTATGAGGGTTGGGGCGCCGCGCCCGGCCGGCTGTTTACGGGCCGCAAGTTTCCGGTTGCCGGACGCGGAAAACTAATATTTGATATTTGACCAGGTTCGGAGTATTGGAAAAACTCTCGAATTTTTCTCAACTTTGTTAAAGAAACGCGGATTAATGAGGATTTTGTTTCCTGGCAAGCCCTGCTCCGGCAACCGAGTTCCGGGCGGCCTGCGTTTCCTGAAACGGCATAAGGTAAAATTATTCCCTGTTTTTTCGGAACGTATTTTGCAAAAGCTGAACGTCGTGTTGTTATTTTGACCCGGCCCGAGGTTTCAGATGTTTTGCTTGATTTTTTAATCGCCTATTCAACAAAGCGGTACTATAATAAATGCCAAGGAGTTCCCTGATGCCCATACCCATGGTAATAGAAAATACCGGCCGCTCCGAGCGCGCCTACGATATTTATTCGCGCCTCCTCAAAGATCGCATCATCCTGATGGGTGAAGAGGTTGACGACCGTAGCGCCTCTCTTGTCTGCGCTCAGTTTCTTTTTCTGGAGTCCGAAGACCCGGAAAAAGAAATTTACCTTTACATCAATTCGCCCGGCGGCGTTGTTACCGCCGGACTCGCCATTTACGACACCATACAATACATCAGTTGCCCGGTGGCGACGCTGTGCATGGGGCAGGCCGCCAGTATGGGAGCGCTGCTCCTGGCCGCCGGTTCCAAAGGCATGCGCTACGCACTGCCCAACAGTCGGATCTTGATTCACCAGCCTTCGGGCGGTTTTCGCGGCCAGGCCACGGACATTGACATCCACGCCCGCGAAGTGCTGCGCTTGAAAGCGCGTTTGAATGAAATACTGGCCGAACATACCGGCCAGAGTGTGGACACCATTGCGGCCCAGACCGAGAGAGATAATTTCATGGGCGCGGAAGAAGCCGTCAAATTCGGCCTGATTGACCGCGTGCTGAAATCCCGCAACGATTTGGCCGCCAGCTAAGCCTGATGGCCCAAACGGATTAATTTTATGACAAAGTCACCTGAAAACGAAAACGGCCTGGTATGCGCTTTTTGCGGCAAAAACGAGGAACAGGTCAACCGTATTATAGCCGGCCTGGATTCCGTGGCCATCTGCGACGATTGCGTGCGCCTGTGCAACGAAATTATTCTGGACCAGACCATCACGGAGGTGCGGGAAGAGGGCAAACTCCTTTCGCCGGCCGAAATCAAGGCCAAGCTGGACGAATACGTTATCGGCCAGAACCAGGCCAAGAAAATTTTGGCCGTGGCCGTGCACAACCACTACAAGCGAGTGTTTTTTGCCGATCACCTGAGCGGCGATATCGAGCTGGAAAAGAGCAACATTCTGCTCATGGGCCCCTCGGGCAGCGGCAAGACGCTCCTCGCCAAAACCCTGGCCCGCGTTCTCAAAGTTCCCTTCGCCATTGCCGACGCCACCACCCTGACCGAAGCCGGTTACGTGGGCGAAGATGTGGAAAACATCCTGGTGCAACTTCTGCAAAATGCCGAGTACGACCTGGAAGCGGCCAGCAAGGGCATTATCTACATTGACGAAATCGACAAAATTTCCCGCAAGGGCGACAGCCCGTCCATTACCCGCGACGTGTCCGGCGAGGGCGTGCAACAGGCGCTCCTGAAAATTATTGAGGGCACCGAGGCCAACATTCCGCCCAAAGGCGGCCGCAAGCACCCGCAGCAGGAGTATATCCGCATGGATACCTCCAACATCCTGTTCATTTTGGGCGGCGCTTTTATCGGACTGGACAAAATTGTCGAGCAGCGCGTACGCGGGCGTTCCATGGGCTTTGGGGCGAAAATCCAGGGCGAAGCGAAAACTGCCGACCTGCTCAGCCAGGTTCACCCCAACGACCTGGTCAAGTTCGGCCTGATTCCGGAATTTGTGGGTCGTATTCCCGT
>JAISDX010000092.1 GCA_031264465.1 Deltaproteobacteria bacterium
TATTCGCGACACTTCCACCATGTTTCTGGAGCTTAAGGCCGGCAAGATTGATCGGATGGACCTGTCCAAGCAACAATACGTCTTTCAGGCGCACAAGCCGGACTTCGCCGGGCGCTTCAACGTCTACAAGATGCTGAGCTTCGGCTACACTTTCATGGGCTACAACATGAAAAGCCCGTTTTTTTCCGACGTGCGGGTGCGCCGGGCCATTTCCCTGGCCGTGGACAAGGACGACGTCGTGGACGGAGCCCTGTTCGGGCAGGGCGTGCCCGCCATCGGGCCTTACCGGCCGGGCAGTTGGTCGTGCAACGACAAGATCGAGGATTACCCGCACGACCCCGAGGCCGCGCTGGAACTTCTGGCCCAGGCCGGCTGGAAGAAGGGCAAAACCGGGCTCCTGGAAAAGGACGGCCGCCCGTTTTCCTTCACGCTCCTGGTCAACCAGGGCAACACCGAGCGCATCAAGGCCGCCACCATCCTGCAAAGCCAGCTTAATCCCCTGGGCATGGAGGTGAAGGTGCGGGTGCTGGAGTGGACCGCCTTTATCAATGAGTTTGTAATGAAAGGATTTTTTGACGCCGTAATTCTGGGCTGGAACATTACTCTCGACCCTGATATATTCGATGTTTGGCACTCGTCACGGATCGGCGGCCTCAATTTTATCAGTTATTCAAATCCCGAAGTGGATGACCTGCTGGAGCAGGCCCGCGGCACCTTTGACCGGGAAATTCGCAAAGCCTGCTACGACCGCATCCAGGAAATACTGCACGAGGAGCAACCGTACTGCTTCCTGTACGTGCCGTACAGCTTTACCGCTCTGGACAAGCGCTTCCTGGGAGTGCAGGAAGCCCCTTACGGCCTGGAACACAATCTCATCCGCTGGTGGGTGCCCGAGGCGCACCAGCTTTACCGGAATTTCCTGCAGCCGTGACCAATGCGCAGGCACTGGCTTTGGCCGCAAAAGCATAATTATCTCAACCCGACGCCGCCCAGGCGGGCAAATTATGATTAGAATCCAGGAAATACTCGATAAAATCGCTTCCTATCACTCCGACGCGGATCTGGAGGCCATACGCAAAGCCTATGTGTTTGCGGCCGCCCACCATGCCGGGCAAATGCGCCGTTCCGGCGAACCCTACCTGTCGCACCCTCTGGCCGTGGCCGATACCCTGGCCGACCTGCGCCTGGACGACGACAGCATCATCGCCGGCTTCCTGCACGACACCGTGGAGGACACCAGCGCCACCGTGCAGCAAATCCGCGACGGCTTTAACGATGAAGTGGCGGAAATTGTCGATGGCGTGACCAAGATCAGCCAGATCACCTTCGACACCAAGGAAGAGCAGCAGGCCGAAAACATCCGCAAGATGATCCTGGCCATGAGCGAAGATATTCGCGTGCTCATCGTCAAACTGGCCGACCGGCTGCACAACATGCGCACCCTGGAGTTCCAGAAACCGGAAAAACAGCAGAGCATCGCCCGGGAAACCATGGATATCTATGCGCCCCTGGCCAATCGCCTGGGTTTGCACCGCGTGAAGATGGAGCTGGAAGACCTGAGCTTCAAGTATCTGAAGCCCGACGCCTACGACCAGATTGCCGCCTGGCTGGAGCGCCACGAGCAGACCGACGCCAAATACATAGCCGAAGTAAAGTCGGATATCGGCGAAATGCTGAATGAGAGCCGGATCCAGGGAGCCGTCAAGGGCCGCATCAAGCACACCTACAGTATTTACCGCAAGATGACCTCGCAGTCGCTGGCCCTGGATGAAATGCACGACATCATCGCCTTCCGGGTGATCGTGGACGACCTTAAAGACTGCTACATGGTGCTCGGCCTGGTGCACTCCAGGTGGAAGCCGGTGCCGGGCCGTTTTAAAGACTATATTTCCATGCCAAAGGGCAACATGTACCAGAGCCTGCACACCACCGTGGTGGGGCCGCGCGGCGAGCGCATGGAAATTCAGATCCGCACCGAGGAAATGGACCGCCTGGCCGAAAACGGCCTGGCCTCGCACTGGTTGTACAAGGAAGGGAGCCGGGTCAAGGCCAGGGACGTGCGTCAGTTCGCCTGGCTGCGCGAAATGCTGGACTGGCAGAAAGTGGAGAACGACTCCAAGGAATTTTTGCGCACCCTGCGTTTTGATTTATTCAAGGACGAAATTTACGTTTTCACGCCCAACGGCGACGTGAAAGAACTGCCGGAAACCGCTACGCCCGTGGACTTTGCCTACCAGATTCACAGCAAGGTGGGCGACCATTGCGCCGGGGCCAAGGTCAACGGCAAACTCGTCCCCCTCAGCGCGACCCTGAAAAGCGGCGACTATGTGGAAATCATCACCAACCAGAACCGCCACCCCAGCCGCGACTGGCTGAAATTCGTCAAGACCGCCAAGGCCCGCTCGCGCATCCAGCACTATATCCGCACCGAGGAACGCGACCGCACCATCGCCCTGGGCAAGGATATTCTGGAAAAGCAGGGGCGGCGCTACGGCATCAATTTCCAGAAGGCGATCAAGGAAATCGACGAACAGAAATTCGCCGCCGAGTTCAACCTGCGCACTCTGGACGACCTTTACTCGGCCGTGGGTTATTCCCACATTCAGACCACTCGGGTGTTCCGCGCCATGCAGGGCCTGCTGGACCCGGAAGGCGCGGTCCAGGCCGGGCCCCCCGGCGGCGGGCAGCCGCCAAGCGAAGCCGGCCAGCGCGACTCGGAAAAGCGGGCGGAAAAGAAAAAAGCCGACAGCATTTCCATTTCCGGCGGGGGCGACGACATTTTGCTGCGCTTTGCCAAGTGCTGCAATCCGGTGCCCGGCGACCACATTATCGGCTACGTCAGCCGGGGGCGCGGCATCACCGTGCACACGGCCGACTGCCCGACCATTCTGACGGCCGAGCCGGAACGCCTGCTTTCCATCAACTGGGAAGGGCAGCGTGAAGAGCCGTTCCCCACGCGCATCCACATTATTGCCAAAAACCTCAAGGGCATTCTCTATCAGGTTTCCAAGGTGCTGTACGAGCAGGACATCAACATCGACGCCGGCAGCCTGCGCTCCAACGTGGACGGCCGCGCGGAGTTCACGCTGACCATCGAGGTGCGCGATACCGTGCAGCTTTACCAGGTCATGGCCAAGCTGCGCCGCCTTGACGACGTTCTGGAAGTGGTGCGCAGCGTGGTTACCCCGGAAGGCAAGCGGCACGCGGATACGGCCTGAAAACCGGGGCAGGCTGCCCAATGGCGCGGGAACGGTTCAGCGTTGTTTGATTTTTTCCCGCATATCGCCCATGATGGCGCTCGCCACCGGCAGGTCGAGCATGGTTTTAAGGCCGGGCTCGGCGTTGATTACCTGCGGGATCATGTTGACCACCACGGCCATGGTGCTGATGCCGCCGGGAATTTCCTTTTCGTCCGACCACTTCATGCCGGGCAGGCCTTCAATGGTGATGTAGTCGCCGGTTTTCACCTTGCCGAGGTGCGGGTGGATTTGCTGCGGGTGCTCCAGGGTGATGGTCTCCCGGCCGTCCACAAAGCCGCGCGCGATGTGCCGGCAGCCGGCCACGTCGCCGGCTTTCACCTTTACGTGCGGCGTTTCGCGCGGCACCTCGGTAATGATCGGTTCGCGCGTTTCCTCAATGCGTTCCAGCTTCCAGCCCAGGGAGCGGGCGATCATGTAAATTGATTCCTTGAAGCCGATATGCCCGACGATACTGCCGTCGGCCACGCCTTTCCGGAATTCTTCCAGGCTGGAGCCCACGCCCTGGGTGCGCATGACTGTGGGGCCGAAGGGCGAAAGGTCGTTGATGCGGGCGGCCCGGATTTTGTTCACCACCTGGCAGGCGCCGCTCAGGGCCACCACCAGGGTGTCCAGCACGAAGCCGGGGTTTATGCCGGTGCCGAGCACGGTCACGCCGTGCTGTTTGGCCAGAGCGTCCAGTTCGCGGGCCAGGCCCGGTTCGCCGGCCTCCAGCGCGGCCAGCTCTTCGGCCGTGGTGATTACGTTTTTGCCGCTGGCCACGACTTTTTCAAGCTGAGGCAAAACGTTTTTGGCAAAGGAGTCGGTGCTGTGCAGCACTATGTCGGCCCTGGTTTGCAGCACCGCTTCGGCGTTGCCGGAAACCTTGATTCCGATTTCACGCCCGGCTTCCAGCACTTCGCCCAGGTCCAGGTTGAACTTGGAAGGGTTGGAGCCGATGGCTCCGACAATCTCGACCCCTTTCCTGTTCTGCAAAAGGTCGAGCCCCATGCCGCCGCCCATGGCCCCGAGGCCCCAGAGAATGACTTTGACGTTTTCTTTCATGAGTTGTCCTTTTAAATGCTCAAGGCCTGGCGGATAGCCGCGAAATTGATGTGGTCGCTGGTCGTCTGCGCGGCCTGGCGAATCTTGATGGTGTCGCGCAGTTTGTAGCGGCCCATCATGCGTTCCATGCGCCTGGCCGCGGTATAGGTGTCGTCCCGTACCATGATGATGGGCACGTTCAGGTCTTCGGCCCGGGAGAGGATGATGTCGTTGGGGTAGAGATTGCCGGTGAGGATCAGGCAGGAGCAGTCGCCCTCTATGGCCACGAGCTGGATATCGGCCCGGTCCCCCCCCACGATCACCGCCGCGTTGGGGGTGCGGCGGAAGTAGGTCATGAAGTTGTCCACCTGCATGGTGCCGATCAGGAAGCTTTCCACCACCCGTTCGGAATTGCGCTGCGAGGCCACGATGCGCCCGCCCAGGCCTTCGGCCAGCACGTCGATGCGAATGGCCGCCAAAAGCGGGTCCTGCGGCAGGATGCCCAGGATCTTTATGCCGTTGCGCTCCAGGAAGGGGGCGATGATATTCTCCACCTCGCCCATGAAGGACTGCGGCACGGCGTTCAGCACCACGCCAACCAGGCGGTCGTCCAGGCTGTCCTTGAGCATCACCAGGGTATCGTAGCTCACTTCGCGGATTACCCGGTCGATGATCACGCATTTGAAATTGAGCTCGTTGGCCAGGGTAATGGCGTCCAGCCGGCAGTAGCGGCCCGAGAACATGCTGCCGGAGCCGCCCATGAGCAGAAGATCCTTGCCCCTGGAAAGCTCGTCGGCCGCGCCGCGGATTTTGCCGACCATTTCCTCGTGGCTCCCCACCTGGCCGTTAAAAGCCTTGACCTTGAAATCCTGGGTCAGCACGATGGGGGTAACCTGGTCCAGCGGCGCGTCCAGGCCCAGCACGCCCTGCACGTAGGCGGCGTCCTCGTCGCCATGTCTGCCGTTTTGCTCAAAAGCGGTCTGGCCCACGGGCTTCATGTAGGACAGGTTCAGGCCTTCTTTCTGCAAACGCATGCCCAGGCCGATGTTCAGGGTGTTCTTCCCGGCAAAGGGGGTTGTGGAACCGATATATAAAATTGGGGCAGTCATTTCGTACTCCTGGGGGTAATCATTTAGCCAAAACAACACGCACGTCGGAAACCACGGCCCCCCGGTCGCTTACCAGCACCGGGCTGCAAATGGCTTCCTGTATTTCCGGAAAGTCCTGGGCCACCTGCGACATGATCAGCAGAATGTCCTCCAGGGCCACAAAATTTATGCTTCGCTGCCCATGCATGCCGCCGAGAATGGGGAAGGCCCGAATTTCGCGGATCATGGCCTGGACATCGCCCAGCGAAAGCGGGGCGATGCGGCAGGAAACGTCTTTGAACACTTCCTGGTTGATGCCGTCAAAGCCGAAGAAAATCATGGCGCCAAAGCGCGGGTCGCGCCTGAGCCCCACCACCATCTCGTGCGACTTGGCCGGGGCCATGGCCTGCACGTAGCAGCCGGCTATGTAGGCGTCCGGCCGCAGGCGCTTGGCCTTGGCGGTTACTTCCATAAAAGCCGAGCGAATGGCGTTGGGGTGGTCCAGGCCGAGCACCACGCCGCCCACGTCGGTTTTATGCTTGATTTGCGGCGAGGCGATTTTCAGAGCCACGCCATTCCCGAGCTGTTTGGCTATTTGCACGGCTTCGTCGCTGGTGCGGGCCAGCTTGGTCTTGAGCATGGGCATTTCGTAGGCGTGGAACAGATCGTGCGCCTGGGGCTGGCCCAGTTCGTACTCGCCGGAGTTCTTGGCGGCGTAAATGATTTTCTGGGCCTTGTTGATTTCGCGCCGATACCCCACTTCCACGGGCAAGGGCTGCTTTTTCCAGAGCCCGTATTTATACATGGCCGCAATTACTTCCACCGCCGGCTCGGGGAAGCGGTAACAGGGGTAGCCGGCCTTGAACATGCTGCGTTCGGCCTCCACCAGGTTGCCGCCGCCCATGAAGCAGCAGAAAATCGGTTTTTCCGGGTGTTTTTTGAACACTGCCACCAGGCTTTCGGTAATTTTTTCCAGCGGCGTGAAGTTGGGCGGGGTAATCAGCACCAGCACCGAATGGGTGTTGGGGTCCTGCAATACGATGTCCACGGTCCGGGTAATGCGCTTTTCGTCGGCGTTGTTCGTCACCCCCACCGGGTTGTAGAGCGAGGCGAAGGCGGGCAGGGTTTCCTTCAGCGCGTCTATGGTGTGTTCCGAAAGCCGGGCCATGGTCAGGCCGGATTTTTCGCTCTCGTCGGCCGCGATAATGCCGGGGCCGCCGGAGTTGGTCACCACGGCCAGACCCGGCCCCTGGGGCAGGGGTTGCGTGGCGAAGGCCCGGGCCAGGTGGAAAAGTTCCTCGGTGTAGCGGGCCCGGATCACGCCGGTCTGTTTGAAAGCGGCTTCGTAGGCCATGTCAAAGCCGTCCACGGCCCCGGTGTGGGCCGAGGCGGCCCTGGCCCCGGCGGCGGTGCTGCCGGCGCGCAGGATGATCACCGGCTTTTGCCGGGTGGTGAGCTGGGCCTGGGTCATAAAGCGGTTGCCGTGTTCGATGCTTTCCAGATAGCCGGCAATCACCCTGGTGTTCTTGTCCTGGGTGAGGTAGGCTATTATGTCCGACTCGTCCAGCATGGCCTTGTTGCCAAGGCCGATAAAGGCGGAAAGGCCCACGTTGCCGCTCTGGGACCAGTTGATCAGGGCGGAAGAGAGCGAATCGGATTGGGAAAAGAAGCCCACGTTGCCGGGCAGGGCGGGGCTGCCGGAAAAAGAGGCGTTGACCTGGGCCTGGTTGTTGATGAAACCCAGGCAGTTGGGGCCGAGCAGCAACATGCCGGCCTTGCGGGCGATTTCGGTAATTTCCCGCTCCAGTTCCGCGCCGGCGCGCCCGGTTTCTTTAAAGCCGGAGCTGATCACCATGGCGGCGCGCACGCGGATGGCGGCGGCCTCGCGCAGCACGCCGGCCACCCGGGCGGCCGGCACGGCGATAATTGCCAGATCGGGCGCTTTGCCTCCGGCCAGGGCGGCAACCGCGCCCAGGTTGCGCAAAGCTGCAAGACCAAGTATGTTTTCCGCTTCCGGGTGGATGGGAAAAATTTTTCCCTTGAACCCGGCCTCCAGCAGGTTGGAGAGGATCATATTGCCGGGGTTCTTTTTTTTGCTGGAAGCGCCGACCACGGCAATGGAAGCGGGATTGAAAAGCGGCGTCAGAAAACCTTGTTGCTGCATAATACTCTCGGTGTATTCCCGGTAAAACATCAACGCAAGAAATACGTGTGAAATGTTGGATAACTTGCAACTAGATATTCACTATACCTTCCGTCAAGTCAAGCGCCTGCGGGAAGCTTTGACCCATAGCTCCTACGTCAACGAGAATCAGGGAGAGGCCCGGCACAACGAAAGGCTGGAGTTTTTGGGCGATGCGGTGCTGGAGCTTTGCGTTTCGCAAATGCTTTACCGGCGTTTTCCCGACGAGCGTGAGGGCGAGCTTACGGCCATGCGGTCGCGCCTGGTCAGCCAGGGCGCTCTGGCCGGGCTGGCCCGCCGGCTCAAGCTGGATCGGTGCCTGCTGTTGGGCCGGGGCGAGGAAAGCCAGGGCGGGAGAAGCCGCGACGCCTTGCTGAGCGATGCTCTGGAAGCGGTATTCGGCGCGATTTTTTTGGACGGCGGGTTTGAGGCGGTGTGCCCGGTTATAGAGAATTTGCTGGCCGGCGCTCTTCCCGCCCTGGAAATCAAACCCAAGAACAAGGATCACAAGAGCCGTCTGCAGGAGGTGGTGCAAAAAATTTATCAGGATCTTCCGGTGTATGCTCTTACGGGGAGCGAGGGGCCGGAGCATGCGAAAATATTCCGCGTTCGGCTGCTTCTGCCGGATGGACGGATCTACGACGGTGTCGGGCCGAGCCTCAAGAGAGCGGAACAGGCTGTTGCCGCGCTGGCTCTGGCGGATTTGGAAAATTCTGAAAGCGACTGCTGATTCAAGCGTCCGTCTGGTGACGTTTTCCGGAGCTTGGCCTGCCTTGGGCCCCGGCGGCGATTAACTGCAAGACTTTTATCGGGGGCCGGGGGGGGAGGACCCCCCCCCCCCCCCGTGTGGTTTGTGGGCGCAGGGGCAGTGGGGGTGGGCGGGAAAGGGGGGGGTGCCGGCG
>JAISDX010000114.1 GCA_031264465.1 Deltaproteobacteria bacterium
GCACCCGTGAAGAGCTATTTGATGCTGTTGCAAAAGCCCTGAGCATGGTCAATGCAAACGATGCTCGAGGCTGGTTTAAATCGTGCGGATATGTAAAATCTAAAAGTTAAAACGCTCTAGTAGTCTGTAATATCTAAAATTTTACATTACAATTTCGGAGTACAGTCTCTTTAACCTGACCCTTGCGTCATCAGATGTAAAATGCCAACCAACACCTTTTTGGTTGATATTTCGTAAGCGCTCACAGGGTAAAACGGCTAAAATCATTGAATCTGCTTGAATAGCAAAACAGGAGACATCGAACAGGTTGTAAATAAAGATGAATATTTCGATCAGTTTTTGCAAAATGCAATTTTGCCGTCACATTTTTCTTATAACTTTAATTTAGTGATTTAAATATGTTTACTCTGTGAGCGCGGACCTTATTTTTAGGAAGCAATATCATACATATAATTATTTATAAGTTTTAGATGTTATATAGCGCTAGTTATTCTTATTCCACTTTCCATATAGTATCCAAATGTCATCAACTGAATGTTGTTCTTTTAATTTTTTCACAAGTGATTCAACTGTTCTAATTTTTTTTATAAAAAAATACGACCAAGGAATATTGATTATAAAGGCTACCACTAAAAAAAAGTTTTAGTTCCGGTTGAAATAATATTTGTATCCATAAAATAACTAATTCCAGTTATGATCATGATAATCGTAAATGCGATCGCAAATGGAGCACATATCATATATAAATCAGGATGTTGAAAACTTGTTTTTCCCATGCAAAATCCTCCTGTATTTTTTAAATTCAAAAATCCAAAAGGGTCTGATTCTCCACATTGAGAACAAGCTTTTGCTGTTATTGATTAGTACTTATTAATTTTTCTGTAGCCATATTTTTACCTCGTGATAGTAAATTTTTTGTATTTTTGAATACCTAAGGAAACACTAATTTAATCGCTCAAAATGGCATCAAAAGGAACGCCAAAATTAGATATCTATGACATAATATATAATTTTGGCGATCCCTTTAATACAATTTTGAGCCACATAAGATCAGTATTTTCTTAAACCGCTTAATCCCTGTTCAGGCCTTTGTTGCCGATATCGAGGCGGTAGTGGGAATCAGGCATGGAAATCATTTTCATGGCCGCATAGGCTGTGGCCTGAGCTTCCCTGAGGTTTTTGCCCAGGGCGGTCACGCCCAGCACCCGGCCGCCGTTGGAAACGGTCCGCCCGTCCTTGAGGGCGGTGCCGGCGTGGAAGACCTTGAGCCTTTCCGGGAAAGCCCGTTCGGCTTCTTCCAGGCCGCTGACGGGCAGGCCCCTGGGGTAGGAGCCGGGGTAGTCCTTGGCCGACATGACCACGCACAGGGCGTTTTCCGGGCGGTAGGCAATGCTTGCGCCGTCCAGTCCGCCCCGCACGCAGGCCAGCATTATTTCCATGAGGTCGCAGTCCGGCGCCAGACGCATGAGCAGGGGCTGGCATTCCGGGTCGCCGAAGCGCACGTTGTACTCCAGCACCTTGACGCCGTGCGGGGTGTACATGAGGCCGGCGTAAAGCACTCCTTTGAAGGGGTGCCCGTGGGCTTTCATGGTGCGCAGGATCGGGGTGATGGTCAGTTCGCAGATTTCAGCCAGCTTTTCGGCCGGGAGCAGGCGCGTGGGGCTGTAAGCGCCCATGCCGCCGGTATTTGGTCCCTTGTCGTTGTCGAAAACGCGCTTGTGGTCTTGGGCCGAGGGCAGGGGCACGGCCCGCTCGCCGTCGCAGAAGGCCAGCAGGGAAATTTCCTCGCCCTGCAGGGTTTCTTCCAGCAGCACCCGGCCGGCGGCCGCTCCCAGGGTTTTTTCGAGCATCAGGTCGGACAGGCCCTTGAGAGCCTCGGCGGCGGAGGCGGCAATGATGACGCCTTTGCCCGAGGCCAGGCCGTCCGCCTTGATTACCACCGGGCCGTCCTTGGCCTTCACGTAGGCGGCGGCCTGCTCGTAACTGGCGAAAATAGCGCTGCTGGCCGTGGGTACGCCGGATTCGGCCATAATTTCCTTGGAAAATACTTTTGAGCCCTCAAGCTGAGCGCAGTAGGCATCGGGCCCGAAGCAGGGAAGGCCGGCCCGGGCGCAGGCGTCGCCCACGCCGTTTACCAGCGGGAGCTCCGGGCCGGGCACCACGAAATCCAGCTTTTGCTCCAGAGCATAGGCAATGAGCTCTTTGACCTGCCCGGCCGCAATGGGCACGTTCCTGGTCTTGGGCGTTTGGGCGGTGCCGCCGTTGCCGGGAGCGGCGTGAATTTCTTCCACCAGGGGGCTTTGGGACAGTTTCCAGGCCAGGGCGTGTTCGCGGCCGCCCGAGCCAATCAGCAATATGCGCACTGAAAACTCCTGCGAATAAAATTGGTTCCGGCGGCCGGGGCTGCCACCGGCCGCCGGAAAACGTTAAGGAAAGGCCTATTTTTGGGTCTGATCAAACCAGTCGGTGGTGACGATCCACTTGTTGTACATGCGGTCGTAACGGCCGTCGCTCTTGATCTGTTTCAGGAAGTTGTTCAGGAAGTTCAGGAAGTCCGGGTCACCCTGCTTGATGCCGATGCCGAGAGGCTCGTAGGTGAAAGGCGTATCCAGGTGGTAGGTGCTGTTCTTGCCCTGCTCGGCCTGGAAAACCACATTGAAGGGCATGTCATACACCCAGGCGTCGGCGCGGTTGTTGCTCACTTCCAGAGCGCCGTCCACTTCCTTTTCAAAAGTCTTGGTGCGGGCCTTGGGCAGGTAGCGCTTCACCGCTTCCTCGCTCGTGGTGCCCTGGCGGGCAATTACCAGGTATTTAGGATCGTTGAGCTGTTCCCAAGATGTGATCTTGCCTTTATGTTTGTTGTTGAGGATCACGCTCTGGCCGACGGAAATATAGGAGTCGGCAAAACTGATGCGCAGGTTGCGCGACTGGGTGATGGTCATGGCGCTGATAATCACGTCGCATTTGTCGGAGATAAGCGCGCCCACCATGCCGTCAAAGTCGATGCTCACCGGCACGTACTTCACTTCCATGGCTCTGGCCAGTTCGCGCCCCAGGTCGATGTCGAAACCGATGTAGTTGCCGTTTTTGTCGATCATTTCAAAGGGCATGTAGCCGGGGTCAAAGCCCACGCGCAGTTCGCCCTTTTTGACGATGCTCTGAATGGTGGATTTTTTGGCCAGGTCGTTGTCCGCCGCCAGGGAGACGGAAGCGGCCAGGCACAGGCACAAGGCCAGGCACACGGCGATAAGCTTTTTCATCTTGTCCTCCGATATCCGGTTGAGAGGTTTAATATTTGCCTTCGGTCAGAATTTCCTTGAGCGCCATCTCCTGGCGGCACAGGTCGCACCTGGGGGCGGCTTCGGACGGCAGGGCCACTATTTTGCTCTGCTTGCAGGCCGGGCACCAGAATTCGACAAAAGAATGGCTGAAACGATCCTTGAGCGGGTGTTCTTTTTTATCACTCATAAAAGCTCCTGTTTTGCCGCCGGAGCGTTAACCGCCCGGCGGCCGGAAAACCGGCCTAGAATCCTGACAATTGCACCATCAGCCCGACCCGCACGTCGTCGCCGTCTTTGCTGAAATCGCCGATGAGCTTGAAACATTCGTGGTTGTAGGTAATGAGGAGGCCCTTGTCTTCCTTGCCCGGTCCCTTGATATTCCAGTCATAGAAAAAGGTGGCCGAGAAGGGGCCGAACAGTTCGAACTCGCCGTTAAAGCGCACCAGGCTGATGGGTTTGTTCCGCTGCACGAAGTAGTCGCGGCGCGCGCCGCGAAAGCTCATGGCGGTGGAAAGCCGCCCCCATTCCGGAATATTGAGACTCACGCCGTGGTCATGCCGGTCCAGGCTGCCGCTTTCCGTGATCCAGTAGGTGCGGGTGGTGAAGCTCAGGTAGCGGTCGTAGTTGAAAGTGGCTTCGGCCATGATGTCGCGGAAGGGACGGCGGTCGTGGTCGTCAAGGTTGTAGTCGCGCCGGGACTCGCGGATATCGTAGGCCTGTTCCAGGCGCAGGCTGAAAACTTTCAGGTAATCGACAGTGGTGAAAAACTCCTCTTCGCCCTCGGGAGTGGTCCGGGCCAGCAGTTTTTCCTGCTTGCGGGTAAAGGAGTTCTCAATGGAGTAGACCAACTGGTTAAGGTTGGAAGCGCGGTCGGTTTCGTCGTAATAGGGGTTGCCGCGCTGGTCTTCAGCCGAAACGTTGCGGTAGGAGAGGCGGGGCGTAATGTTGTGCCTGACCGCCACCCAGCGGCTGTCACCCGCCTCGGACAGTTCGGAGCCGCTTACGTCCAGGTCGTACACCCGGCTGAAGTCGGTGGAGGCCTGCACGTCCACATCGCTCATCAGGCGGTTGGCGTTTTCTTTTACTCGTTCGTTGGCGCCGGTGCCGCTGTGGTTCTGCTCGGTATTCTCGTACCAGGTGGAACTCAGGCCCGCGCTGACGATAACGGAGCCGTAGTCCGAGTGCATGGGCAGGCTCAGGCGGGGAAAGACGTCAAAGCGCATGCCCTTGGTGCCTTCACGCCGGTACTTGTAGGCGCCGTCGGCGCTGGCCTGCGCTTCCAGGGGAAAGTTCTCGAAAATTCTGCCCTTGTGCAGAAAAGCGCCGAACTGGGGCAGGGTCTGCACGGTGGTGTCCAGGCTGCGCAACTGGTTGCCGTTGCCATATTTGGGGTTTTGCTCGTAAGCCGCCCCCATGTAAACGCTCCCCCGCTGCCAGTCGCGGAAAAGCAAGAGCCCGCTTTGGCGGTTGCGGTCATTTTCCTGCAGGTCGCGGGCAAACTGCTCGAACAGATTCGTCCGGGTGGCTTCAAAGCCGGAGAAGCCTTGTGTAAATTCACGCAGGTAATCCTGGTCCGAAACAAAGTCCAGGTCGGCGCGCAGCCGCCAGTTGGGGTCGGGCAGGCGCCAGTCGTACATGCCGCGCAGCCACCAGCGCTGGCTGTTCTTGCGGACATAGGCGTCGCTGCTGTATTCGCCGTCCGAGAGGTCGGTAACCCGCTGCCGGTCGTCCATCCAGTCAAAGCGCAGCCAGAGCTTTTCGTCTTCAGAGCCGCGCGAGCGGTAAGTCGCGCCGTGCATGAAGCCGTGCCGGCTCATGTAATACTCGTTGAGCGTGAGGTCGCGGCTGCTGTCGATGGCCCAGAAGAAAGGCTGGTTGTAGAAATAGCCGTGCTCGGAACTGTGGCCGTATTCGGGCATCAGAAAGCCGGTCTGGCGGTCTTTTTTGGCCGGCAGCACCAAGTAGGGAGAATAGACTATGGGCGTATCCACCACCTGGAAAGATGTGCCCCAGAGCTGGGCGTAGCCGTCCAGTTCCACCACGGCCGAGTCCGCCGTGAAGGACCAGGCCGGCGCGTCGCCGTCGCAGGCGGTGACCTTGGCGTTCCGGAAGGTGTAAATGTCGCCCCAGTGTTTGATGATGTAGTCGCCGGCGAAGTAGGTGTGGGACGAGGAAATGAAAATGACGCCGTCGGTGAGCCAGCCGGTGCGCGAATTCAGGTTGAACTCGGCCGAGGCGGCGGTGAGGCTGTCGCCGCCCATGTTCATTTCCACGTTGCCGGAGAGGTAAATCCAGTTGGTTTTGGTGTAGTAGCGGGCAAAATCGGCCTTGAGGTAGTCGTCGCCCATGCGCAGGTCGACGTTACCGTGCGCCTCCATAATGTCGCCCCCGGCCAGGGAAACCATGCTTTCCGCGTTCAGGGTCCAGATTCTGTCCCGGTCGTCCTCGTCGGACATCGTCAGGTTGCTGGCAGCCGAAACCTGGCCCGGCAGGGCAAGGGGCAGGACGGCAAGGCCAAAGGCCGGCAACAGGTACAGGCACAGGGCTAGCGCTGCCCGGCGCAAGGCGGCTTGGTAGCAGGCCCGGAAAATGTGCGGCATGAGCGTGATAACCTTGTACTGAGGTTGCGTGAACGTGTCCTTACTTATCTAGCATATATTCAGACAAGTCAGCAAGTACGCTCTCCAAGGATTTCGGCCCCGGCCGATATAGTAAAAGCCGCCTCCCGGGGTCTGGCCGGGCGGCTTTTTTGCGGAAACGCGGCTTAATGGTCTTTTTGCTCCCTGAGCGGCGTTGCCTCGAATGCGGTGCGGGGGCGGCCGCGTTATTTTTTGGAGAGCTGCTCCACCAGGTGGGCCAGTTCGTCCGCTTCCGGGCGCAGGGCCACGGCAATGGAGGTGCTTTCCTCCAT
>JAISDX010000126.1 GCA_031264465.1 Deltaproteobacteria bacterium
CTTCGGGCGAGGTGCGCAAGGTGCTGGGCGTGTGCCTGGCCACCGTCGGCCAGGTCGGCAACATCCAGCACGAAAACATCTCCCTGGGAAAAGCCGGCCGCAACCGCTGGCTGGGCCGCAGGCCCAAGGTGCGCGGCGTGGCCATGAACCCCATCGATCACCCGCTTGGCGGCGGCGAAGGCAGAAGTTCCGGCGGCCGCCACCCGGTGTCCCCCTGGGGTATGCCCGCCAAGGGCTACAAGACCCGTGACCGGAAAAAGCCCTCCTCGCGGCTTATCGTCAAGCGGCGCGGCCAGAAATAGCAGGCGCTTGCCGGGCGCGGCGCAGAGGAATCGAGGAGAACAGTATGCCCAGGTCATTGAAAAAAGGTCCGTTCGTGGACGGCCATGTCATGAGGAAAGTGGATGCGGCCAGCGCGAGCAACGATCGCCGCGTGCTCAAGACATGGTCGCGCCGTTCGACCATCATGCCGGAAATGGTGGGACTGACCTTTGCCGTCCACAACGGCAGGAAGTTCATTCCGGTGTTTGTCACGGAGAACATGGTGGGGCACAAGCTTGGGGAATTTTCACCAACCCGCACCTATCACGGGCATTCCGCCGACAAAAAAACCAAGGCTGTTAAAAAGTAAGGTAGCGGGTGGGAGATGCAATCGCAAGCTAGCGCCAAATTTGTGCGCGTGTCGCCGCGCAAGTCGCGGCTGGTCGCCCGCAACGTGCGGGGCATGCCGGTGGAAGCGGCCATGAACGTGCTGCGCTTTACGCCCAACAAGCCGGCCGGCGTCATCCTCCAGGTCATGCGCTCCGCCTTGGCCAATGCCGAAAACAATGCCAACCTGGATGTGGATTCCCTGTTGGTCAAGGAAGTGCGCGTCAATGAAGGCCCCTCCTGGAAACGCTTCATGCCGCGAGCTCAGGGCAGGGCCACCAGCATCCGCAAGCGCACCAGCCATGTCACCGTCATACTTGAAGAAGGACAGGACTAATGGGTCAAAAAGTACATCCGTTCGGATTCAGGCTCGGGTATAACAAGAACTGGCAGTCGCGCTGGTTCAGCAAGAAGGAATATCCGGCCTTTGTGCGCGAGGATCACGAAATCCGCCGATATGTGAAAAAGACCCTCTACGCGGCCGGACTCGCCAGGATCGAAATTGAGCGCGCTGGCGGCAAGATCCGCCTGATCCTCTCGACCGCCCGCCCCGGCATCGTCATCGGGCGCAAGGGAACGGAAATCGAAAAGCTGCGTCTGGATCTGCGCAAGCGGTTCAACAGGGAGTTTTCCCTGGAAGTGAACGAGATCCGCCGTCCGGAAGTGGAGTCGCAACTGGTGGCGGAAAACATCGCCGTGCAGCTTGAGCGGCGGGTCGCCTTCCGCCGGGCCATGAAGCGTACGGTGTCCATGGCCCGCAAATTCGGAGGCGAAGGCATCAAGGTCACCTGTGCCGGGCGTCTGGCCGGGGCGGAAATCGCGCGCACCGAATGGTACCGGGACGGCCGCGTTCCCCTGCAGACGTTGCGGGCCGACATTGATTACGGTTTTGCCGAAGCCCGCACCACCTACGGCATCATCGGGGTGAAGGTGTGGATATACAAGGGTGAAATCCTTGATAAAGAGGTGGAACGCTGATGTTTGCGCCCAAAAAAGTAAAATTTCGGAAATGGCAGAAAGGCCGTCTGCGCGGCAAGGCCAGCCGGGGCGCGACGATTGCCTTCGGCGACATCGGTTTGAAGGCCGTGGAGCACGGCAAGCTTTCCAGCCAGCAGATTGAGGCCGCCCGTATCGCCCTGATGCGCCATATCCGGCGCGGCGGCAGGGTCTGGATCCGGATCTTTCCCGATCGTCCCGTTACCGCCAAACCCTTGGAAACCCGCCAGGGTTCCGGCAAGGGGGCGCCGGTGGGCTGGTGCGCGCCGGTCAAGCCGGGGCGCATTCTTTACGAGATCAAGGGCGTGAGCCTGGATTTGGCAAAGACGGCCCTGACGCGGGCGGCGCACAAGTTGTCGGTGAAAACGATCATTGTGCTGCGGGAGGGATGCTGACATGACAGCCCGGGAGCTCAGAGAAATGGACGCGGCCGCGCTGGGGGCAAAGCTGGCCCAGCAGCGCAAGGCGCTCTTTGACCTGCGTTTTTCGCACGCGGCGGCCCAGTTGGAAAACACCTCGTCCCTGCCCGCCGCTCGCAGGGAACTTGCCAGAATTCTTACTATTCTGAAGGAAAAAGAAGCAGGGGGCCGCCATGTCCCAGTATCTTGAACACCGCAAAGGCCGGGTGCTCACCGGCACGGTGGTCAGCGACAAATGTGACAAGACCATCGTTGTGCGCGTTGAAACTCTGGTCAGGCATCCGCTGCTCAAAAAATATGTGCGGCGGCACAAGAAGTTTACCGCCCATGACCCCATGAACACGTGCGGGATCGGCGACAAGGTCAAGATTGTGGAATACCGTCCCCTGAGCCGCAACAAACGCTGGCATCTGGTGACGGTTCTTGAAAAGGCCGTTTAGCCGCCAGGAGCGAGGCCATGATCCAGGTAGAATCAACATTGCAGGTCGCCGACAATTCCGGCGCGCGA
>JAISDX010000168.1 GCA_031264465.1 Deltaproteobacteria bacterium
AGCGGGAAGTTTCTACAACTATTTGATTAAAGAAGGCGTTGACAACGACGCGGCGCTCACTGCGTCCGCATACTTTGGCGTTATCACCGGCCTACTGAACAAGGTGGGTCTGGACAAGATGTTCGGCGGCAAGGGCGGGCAGGGATTCTTGCAAACCTTGCGCCGCCGCGTGGTTGGCGCAGTCGCCGAAGGAGGCTCGGAATATCTGGAAGAACCCGCCCAAGCCGGAAGACATCAAATTGGAAAGCTCCAGAAAAAACGAAATCCGGAAAGAAGTGGGCAACAGCGCTTTCATGCAGGCGCAATACGCGCTCTGGAAGTCCACGCATGCAGCCCCGGAACAGTTGGAACTTTACAACAACCTGGACAAGGCCCTGCAAAACTACGTCGCCCTGGGCGGCAACATCGAGGACGTTACGGAGCGGTTTTACGCGCAGAGCGACAGCGGCAACGCGCTGATTGTTCCGGCCGGAGATTACCTGCCCGGCACCGATACGGTGTTGGCCCGGCAGCGGGGCAAATGGCTGGCTGATTTGGGCGACGCTTCCAGCGATATCGGCGGTCTTGCCGCCCCCGGCTTGGCCGGCAAGGTAAGCGCTCAGACGCTACGCGGCCTGATTGCCAACGGCAACTGGGTTTATGTGCCTGGAGCGCGCGGCTACGCCATAGCCGACCCGGAATCAGGCCGGATTATGACCAGAATCTTGGAAGTAAACGAAGTTCCGCGCGGCGGCGGAAAAGTAAGCGTAATGGATTACGTGGGAAGGTAGGCGGGTATGATTTTACCGGGAACGGCAAAGAAGATCCGGGCCAGCGAGCAGGACGTGCTGGCCGATTGGGCGCGGACCGCGCCCGAATATGGCGAGTTTTTCAAGGCCAATATTGCCAACGCTTTTGAACGCACCACCACCGGCATGGTCATGGCCGAGAACCGGGTGCAGTCGGCCGAGGCCGAAGCGGCCGGGTTCGACACCGCCAATTACGGCCTGATGGGGGTGGCCGGTAGCCGCCGCGCCGTGGTGGAAAAGCTTGGCGTCATTTCTAAGGAAGAATGGAACGAGGCAAACCCCTATTACCGCGAGGGCGTGGAATGGCGCTCGGACATGACGGAGGTGCGGGCCAGGATTTACGCGGAGGACTACGACAAACGCCAGTTGCGGCAAATGCTCATGCAACAGGGCGAGGCCAATTTCGGAGCCTTCAAGGGGACGGGCGCCGCCTTTCTGGCCGGGTTCATCGGCAGCATGCCGGACCCGATCAATTTCATTCCGGTGGGCGGGGCGGTGGCGCGCGGCGCTTCCCTGACCCGCGCCATCGGGCGCGGGGCGCTGGAAGGCGCGGTAGCCAACGCGGCCGTTGACGCTCTGGTATTGCCCGATCTGGTTTCACGCGGGGCGGATCTGGGCTTTGCCGATTTCGCCCTGGACATGGCTTTCGGCGGCGCTTTCGGGGCCTTGATCGGCGGCGGGGGGTATGCGGCCCGGCGCTTGTTCGGCGGCGCTTCCACACCGGGCGCCCCGGCCGCCCCGGCCGCGGCGCTGCCCGACCCGGATATGTCGCCGGAAGCCAGGAACGTCAATAACGATATCGCCCGCATGAACACGCACGGGCAGAACCGGGCGGATCTCGTGCGCGGCGCGGCCCTGGCCGTTGACGATCTGGAAAACGGGCGGGCGGTGGACGTGAGTCCGGTGCTGGAAGGCAGCGGCGGCATCGCGCAAATGCATAAGATAGCGGTTTTTAACCCGGCACTGGCCACGACCCCGCACAGCCCGCAGGTACGAATACTCATGACGAATCTGAGTGGCGAAATAGGCGCGGCTTTGGACCAGGTTATTGTGGACATGGGATCGGCGCGCGTACTTGCAAACGGGCAGGTGGAAGTAACTTCCAATTTCGGCATGATCAAATTTGTCTGGAAGCATGGCGAAAAAAGCGAAAAAAAGCCGGCCAAACAGTTACGTCTGGAAAACCTGACAGACATTCCGCGCATACTGAGAGAATATGAGCCAAGAGCAAATGAACAGGGTGGCTACAAATGGATCGTGAAGGACAAGGAAAGGCGAAATATCCTGTACGTCGCCAAAAACTTCACCGACCCCGGTGCGGACGGCAGGGCGCACATGGTCACGATCCATGTAATCAGCAAAAAACAGATGGAGGCTGGTGGCGGGCTTTCCAAAAAAATAGGCGGCCCCGCTTCTCCTGTCGGAGGTTTTGGGCCTTCGACAGGGATACCGCAAGGGGAGCTTAGTAACAGTGAGGCGTCCCTCAAGTCCGCAGGTGCGGCTTCTCGCTCTCCCAAGGGGCAGGACCGGCTTACCAATATTGGTGAGAAAAATATAAATCCTCAGACCGGCAAAGTCAAACCCGAAGCTGAAATGTCGGAGGGCATGACTCATTTTTACCGTCTAGACGGCGAATGGCACTTCAACAACTTCAAAGACGAGCCGCTTAGCCGGGTGCCGGATTCCATGCAGGAAACCATAGAAGCCAACTGGCTGCGGCATGAATGGCAGCGCACCGGCGTTAAACCGGAGGGCTACGACGCCATAGCGGGCCGGCTGGAAGCGCGGGAAGAAGCTCTTTTCAACCGCTGGGCGACGGAGGAGCCTGATAACTTCACCCCAGCGCCCAAGCTTTCGGAAATGAACCGGAGCATCATGGAAGAGCACGGCATTGATCCGACCAGCTTCACCAGCGCCGAAGAAATGTTGGCCAGGGAGCGCATTGAGGCTGGACGGATCGGCGAGGCGGATTTGGAATACGTGAACATGCTGGATACCGCCGAGCGCGAACTGAGCACTGCCGAACGCAAACGCGAAGTTGGGCTTGAAATGCTGGATTGCATAATGGGAGCTACTGAATAATGGCACATGACAGATTTTTTTGCGTAGGCCAGGCGGCCGCCACCAGCGGCATGAGCACCGAGGACCTGACACAGATTGCCGACAGCCTCATGGCGGACAAGGCCGATGTGCTGCGCGCCCAGGCCGAAGGCAGGATATCCAATGTCGAGGAGTCGCTGGCCCAGGCTTGGCATGAGCGTATGGACCGGGAAACGATGAAGCGGGCGCTGGAAAAGAAGCATGCGGCCCTGAACATTATCAAGCGCGGGCGGCTAGATGAAGGCATTGACCGGGTGATTGCCGAGGATTTTGACTTCGCCGACGCCCTGGAAGGGTTGCTGGTGGGCAGCAACAAGCGTTTCACCGGGGCGCGCGATTCCATTGACTTCAAGCAAAAGGCCATTTTCCGGGATATGTTCGGCGGCATGCAAAACGAACTTGAGCGCATGGGGCAGCCCGTGCTGGGCCAGCTTAAAAGAAGCAAAGAGTTCAACCTGGACGTGGTGCGGGAAATGTTCAGCCCGGAGAGCACCGGCAAGGCTGAAGCGCGGGCGGTGGCGGACATATTCAGCCGCTACCTGGAAATGGCCCGGCAACGCCTGAACGAAGCCGGGGCCAACATTGGCAAGTTGGACGGCTATGTGCCGCAGAGCCACGACCCCTGGAAACTGCCGCGCAAAACAGCGGACGGAAGCAGCCCGCGCGAAGCCTGGAGCAAGCTGCTGCTGGAAACGCTGGATATGGAGCGCACTTTTCCTGAGATTGCCGGTGACGCCACGGCCGTGCGCGAGGCATTGAACGAGATTTACAGCAACATTACCCTGGGCCGGGAACAGGGGCCGAACGCCCTTGAAAAAGGAGATTATGCCGGGCCTCCCAACATGGCGAATAGCTTGGGACAACACCGGGTACTGCACTTCAAGGACGCGGACAGCCTGAAAAAATACAATGACGCCTACGGGCGCAGCGGGTTGTACGAGGGCATGGTCCAGCATTTGAATGCCGCCAGCCGCAAGCTGGCCCTGATGGAAACTCTGGGGCCGAACCCGGAGCGCATGCTGCGCAGCCTTATGGCCGAGCGGGAGCGGTTGTATGTGGAGAGTCTGCACGGGCGCGAGGCCACGCCGGGTGAGCTGAAAACCCTGGAAAGAATGCGTTCCATGTGGAGCGGACGCCTGAACCAGCAAGGCAAGGCCTGGGCCTGGTTTGAAATTTTGACCGGCGAGGCCAACTGGCCTCTCAATACCACCTGGTCCAGAAGAGCCGCCATTGCCCGCTCGGTGCAGAGCATGGCCAAGCTGGGCGGGGCCTCGCTTTCGGCCATTGCGGACGTTTTTATAAAAGCTTCCGGCATGCGGGTGAACGGGGTGAGTTGGGGCGAAGCCCTGACCGGCTCTCTCGGCCAATATTTCCAGACCTACAAGGGCGACAAGAAAGCCCTGGCCCGGCAGTTGGGGGCCTTCGCGGACAGCGCGGCGGCCGAGTTCAACCTGCGTTGGGACATGCACGACAACATGCCCGGCCGCATGGCCACCCTGCAAAACAAGTTTTTCAAGTGGTCCGGCCTCAACTACATCACCGAATCCGGCAAGGCCGGCTATACCATGTGGCTTTCGGAACATATCGGCAGCGTGGCCGGGCTGGCTTTTGACGAGTTGCCCGCCGCGCAGCGGGCGCTGCTGGAATACCACGGCTTCGACGCGAAGCGTTGGGAACTGCTGCGCCGGATGACGCACGAATTTGAAGGCAAGACCATGATCACGCCGCAGGCGGCGGACGCATTGCCGGATGAGGTGTTGCGCGGCTATCTGGCGGATCGGATTAACGATTTGCGGCGCGTTTACAAGAATAATCCAGAAGGGTTCGCTCAGGCCGAACGGCGGCTGCTGGACCGCGCCAGGCGCGATTTACGCACCGACGCCATGACCATGTACGTGGACGAGGCCGGTTACGCCATTCTGGAGCCTGACGCCAAAACCCGCGCCACTATGTATCAGGGCACCCGGCC
>JAISDX010000068.1 GCA_031264465.1 Deltaproteobacteria bacterium
TGGCAAAAACACTATGGCTGCCATGACGATATTCGCTCATGGCGAAAGTTTAAACAGGAAACGCTGAAGCTGCCAGCTAAAGCTGGGGGTTTTAACCCTCCCAAAGTGGGACAATAAAAGTCAACATGAAATTTTAATATTTTTATATTTTTTCATTTCAAATATAGAATCAGCCTCTTAGCGAGTCCAGATAATCCGCCCACTCAGTCATCATCTTTCGGCGCTCCGGCAAATATTGCGCGTAATTATATGATGCCCGGACGGTGTTTCGTTCACCGTGGGCAAGCTGGCGCTCGATCCAATCCCTGTTGTAGCCCTGCTCATTAAGAAGGGTGGACGCCATAGCCCGAAAGCCGTGAACGGTCATTTCGCCTTTGTCATACCCCATGCGCCTAAGGGCGGCTAACATGGTCATGTCGCTGATAGGCGCGGACTTGGCGCGAAGGCTGGCGAATAAGTAGCGGTCATTGCCGGTGTACTGGTGAAGGTCTTTCAGAATTTCTATAACCTGGCGGGCAAGCGGCACAATATGCACCTCGCGCATTTTCATGCGGGCCGCCGGTATGCGCCATTCGGCATCTTTCAGGTTGATTTCCGTCCATTCCGCCCGGCGTAGCTCTGTGGGCCTGACAAAAACATAAGGGGCCATCCACAAGGCCGCCCGGACAATATAGTTGCCCTGGTAAGCGTCAATGTCCCTGAGTAGCTGGCCTATGGCTCTTGGGTCGGTGATGGTGGCAAAGTTCCCGCCTTTGACCGGGGGCAGGGCGTCTCGCAAGTCCGCTGCCGGGTCGCGTTCGGCTCTGCCTGTGGCTATGGCGTATCTGAATACCTGTCCACAGTTCTGTAAGGTGCGGTGTGCTGTCTCAATGGCTCCCCGTGCCTCGATTCGGCGCAGGGCTTCCAGAAGTTCCAGCGCGGTTATGGTATGCACAGGCTTGAAGCCGATAACCGGGAAAATATCATTTTCAAACCGGGCAAGGATTTTATCGCCGTGGCTTTTTACCCAAGTGTCTTTTTGCTTGTCATGCCATTCACGGGCCACGATTTCAAAGCTGTTCTTAGTTTCGGCAACCACAGCCGCTTTGACGGCCTTTTTATGCAAGGTGGGGTCAACCCCTTGCAGCAAGAGCTTTTTGGCTTCATCGCGCTTTTCTCGCGCTTCTCGTAAGGAAATAAGCGGGTAGGGGCCGAAGGTGATGGTTTTTTGCTTTGTTCCGAAGCGGTAGGCCATACGCCACTTGCCACCGACTGGAGAAACAAAAAGATAGAGGCTGCCGCCGTCAAAATGCTTCTGGACTTTCCCGGTAGCCTTTACGTTGCGGAGAAAAAGATCGGTCAATTTCATGTTGGTATCCTGCCTGTTGGTACTGACTTTTGCAGTATACCAAACAACCAACAGAATGCCAACGCGACTATTCGATTGTGAGGGGTTTTGATAGACTAACAGAGGTAAACCAGAAAGCCAAAATCCTTTATTTTCAAGGAATTTTGGCTTTTCTCGAATTTTTGCAGATTAGATTTCTGGTGGAGGCGGCGGGAATCGAACCCGCGTCCGAAAACATTCCACGCGTAACGTCTACGAGCGTAGACCAAGTATAAATTCTCACGGCAGGGGCCGCCCCTGGTCAGGGCATCCTGCCGCCAGCCATCCTTAGTTCTTACACCGTCAGCGGAAGACATCATCCGGCGCCAGTCCGATTAGGTTTGTCCGTTATGCCCGCTTATCGGACGTCTGCAGGAATAACGGCGTGGCTTAATTAAGCCGCGTAAGCGTATTCGTAATCGTTGCCAATTACTATTGTGCCGCTTTTTACGAGGCCAGCGGCGCCTCGGCTCGCAGTCACGGCTTCATAGGTCCCCGTCGAAACCAGTGCGCCCCCGATTTGGAAAACTCGGGTAAAGTGAAGTACATCACACATTATAAGCACTCACTGGCAAAAAGCAAGCCAATTAAAACTCGTCACGCGCCTCCTGCCAGTCTATGAGCAGATTGTAGCGGTCCGGACGGAGCACCAGCACGCAGAATTGCGAGGCTTCCGGCTCGCTGAAGGGCTGGAGCAGGACGTCGTACCAGGCGTTTCCCTTGTGCAGTTGTTTGCCCAATGTGCATAAAAGTTAACAACAGGCCTAAAAAAGGGTGTTGATGGTCAAGAGCGATTTACAGTGCGGGCATTCCAGCAGGGCGCCTTCCTGGCCGGGCGCGGCTTTGCCAGCGGCGTGGGAAGCGGGGTTAACGTCGCCCAGGAAGCGGGGCGAGCACATGGCGCCGAAAAAGTGGTAATCAACCCAAATGGACTGGCCGCAGGAACAGTAACGTTTTTGCATGATCAAATCTCCTTGTTCATATTAAATAACATTGTTGATAAAATTAAGGGCACCGTGTTGCCATAAGCCGAAAACGGCGCCCCTGTAAGCTGCGTTTCCTTAAATTATCTTGCGGAACAGCCAGACTAGTTTGCCCAACACCCGAAACGTGTTCAGTTCGTCGCCATAAATGCGGATGGGCTCGTAGTCGGGGTTGTCCGAAAGCAGAGCCAGGCCGCCGTCGGCATTGGGCTGCACCCGTTTGATGAATATGGTTTCGTCATAGCCCACGGCCATGACCGCGCCCACCTTGCAGGTCTTGACGGATTGGTCGATGAGCACGGTGTCGCCGCTCAGGATGCCGGGCTCCATACTGTCGCCGGAAACGTCCATGAAGATCATGCCGCTGGGGTTGCCGAGCTTATGCAGCATGGGCGAGGGCAGGGGAATGTGATCCACAATGGCGTTTTCCACTTCGAACGACCCGCCGCCGGCGCAAAGCACGGCGCTTATTTTTGGCACGTTGATGATTTCCGTAAAGTCGCCGTCCGGGTCGGTATACTGGGCAGTGGCCGCGCGGTGGGTACTTGCTCCGGCATTCAGTTTTAAGGGCTTTAAAATGGTTTTGGGATATTTGTCCCCATGTTCAAGCCAATCGGGCGATACAGCGAATTTTCGCGACAAGGCCAGCAGCCACTTTTCCGGTACGGCATCGCGGTTTTTGGCCTGGGTGATTGCTGAACGGTTTATATTGAGGATCCGGGACAGTTCCATCTGGGTTTTGGCGCCGCTGGCCTCGCAGGCCCGGGCGTAAAAGCCATCAAAGCTGATAGGCATATGAACTCCATCACAGTTTCAATCTTTTGTTAACTTATAGCAACACTTTCTTCCTAGCAACAACTATTTGTCGCGAACAGTGAATTTTTTCCAGCAAAAGGACTTAGCAGTGAAGCAGGGAAGTTATTGTGAAACACTTCTTTAGGATAACTAGCTTATATATAAAAGTTATATAAATATAAAAGTTAACATAATTTACATTATGGGACATTAAAATATATAGCGGCATGCGCAAGAAGATCAAAAAATGTCCCATCTCGACACGGCAACAAAAAATCCCGGCCTGAACCGGGATTTTTTGTTGCTGAATGCTGCTTAATTTTGGTTAAGGCTTTAACTTTTAGAATTTCAGTCAAATAATCCTGACTGAGTACGGTTTACGGTTTGCTGAACTTTAAGGCGTTTTCGGAGTTGCCGGCGACATTATTTGTCATCTCCGGGTGTGGCGGGCTCAATTTGATCAGACCCGACCGGCCCGGTTGTGGCCGGAATTTCGCGGCCGCCACGCTCCAGTTGCTTCAGGAACTTGTCGCGGCATTCATAGCTGCAAAAATGGTAGACCTTGTCGCCGTCGCGCACCCGGATGCTGTCTTCGACCGAAACATAGGCGTTACAGGTCGGGTCTTTAACCAGCTCGCCGCTGGCGGCTTTTTTGTCAAAATCGGTCTTTTTGTCTTTCTCTTCGGCTTCGCATTTTTTTCGGAAGTCGGTGGTGAAGAGCTTGTAGACGACGAACGCGGCCAGCGCGATAAGTAATATTCTAACCAAAAGATTTACTCCCTGATTGGCTAGGCCTGGAAAATCCGGTCGCCCTCAAGGCGATAATCCAGTTTGTCCAGGGCCGCCTGCGTTTCGGCAAGCAGCTTTGTGGATGTTTTCGCGGCGACTTCCCTCAACGGCACCAGCACAAAGGCGCGTCGCCGAAACCTGGGGTGCGGCAAAGTGAGCTCCGGGAGGGAAATTTCCAGCCAGGCGCCCTGTTCCAGCCCGTCCTGCCGCTCGTAAAGCAGGATATCCAGGTCGATGGTGCGCGGTCCAAAGCGCCTGCCCCACTCCCGCACCCGTCCCAGCGCGTTTTCGACGCCCTGCAACAATTTTAAAAGATCCAGCGGCGCAAGGCCAGTATACAGCGCCGCAGCCTGGTTGACAAACCATGGCTGGTTTTTGTCGTCCTGCGGCTCGGTGCGCCAGCGGCCGGAAACGGCCGCCACCTTAACGCCGGAGATGGCGGCCGTCAGGCGCAGGGCTTCGTCCATGCAAGCCGGGCTGTCGCCGATGTTGGAACCCAGGCTGATATAAGCGATGCTTGAAGTATTTCGCATAAATCACTTTAACTTTAAGAAACTAATAGTAGTTTGATTTTCTTAAAGTAACAAATAGCGCTCCTTGTTAGGCTTGCCGTTTTTTCCGGCTATATGTAAACTGGCGTATAATATGGAACAAGCGCCCGAAAAACAACTTAAAAATTGTGAAGCCCCGCCCTCCTCCTCAAGTGGAGCGCCGGAGCCTGAAGCCGCGCCGGTTTCACCGGCCAACCTAGCGCTTTTGCGCTCCTACCTGGAGCGTCTGCTCATTGAACAGGGGTTGGCCGCCAATACCCTCTGCGCCTATCGCTCCGATTTGCACGACTTTCTGTCCTTTTTGGGCAAGCATGACCTTGAGCCGCGCGAATGTTCGGAACAGAGCATTTTCCTGTACATTGTGGACATTCGCCGCCGGGGACTGGGCGGGCGGAGTCTGGCCCGGCACCTTTCCGCCCTGCGTGGCTTTTTTTCCTTCCTGCGGGAAGAAGGGGTGATACAGGCCGACCCTTCGCGCTTTCTGGAAAACCCGAAGCTGCAGAAGCAACTGCCCGAAGTGCTGAGTCGCGCGGAAATGCAGGCCCTCCTGGCCCAGCCCAACCTGACCGGCAAACTGGGCTTTCGCGACCGCACCATGTTGGAACTGCTTTACGCCTCGGGCTTGCGCGTTTCCGAGCTCTGCTCCCTTAAACCGCTTGATTTCGACCCGCAGGCCGGTGTATTACGTATTTTCGGCAAGGGCTCCAAGGAACGCCTGGTACCGGTACATGCCGAGGCCGGCCGGTGGCTGGAGGAATATCTTACTTACTGGCGTTCCCTCTTCAGCCCGGTCAGCCCGAATGTTTTCCTGAATCGTTCCGGCAAGCCGCTCAGCCGGGTGGGGATTTGGAAACTTGTGCAAAAATACGCCCGTATGGCCGGAATCAGGCGCGAGATTTCGCCGCATACCTTCCGCCATTCTTTTGCCACACACCTTCTGGAAGGCGGCGCGGACTTACGCTCCGTGCAACTCCTGCTGGGGCATGCCGACATCAGCGCCACTGAAATTTATACCCACGTGCAGGCCGAGCGCCTGGCCAAAATCCACAAAAACCACCACCCCCGCTCCAAAGCCTGACCGCCATGATCGAAAATAAAAAAACGCGCTCACAAGAGCGCCTGACTCCGCAAGTTATCATCACCAGTCACATGAATGCCGATTTTGACGCCCTGGCTTCCATGGTAGCCGCCAAAATGCTCTACCCGGAAGCTGAAATAATCGCCCCCTCCTACCGGGAAAAAACCGGTGTGAACTATTTTCTGGACAGCTTGGCCTATATTTTCAACTTCCGCCAGCCCAAAGAGTGTGACTTGAGCCGGGTGAAGCTCATGGTGGTGACGGACACCCGCCAGCGCGGACGTATTCCACAGGTGGCCGAAGCTTTGAACAACCAAGATCTGGCCATTCATTGCTACGATCACCACCCCAATTCCGAGGACGACCTGCCGGCCGAATACAGCGTGGTAAAAGAATGGGGCTCCACCACCACCATCCTGGCCCACCTGATTAAGGAAAAAGGCCTGTTCCCCAGCATGGACGAGGCCACCATGTTCGGCCTGGGCATATATGAAGACACCGGCTCTTTCACCTACGACTCCACCACCGAGCACGATTTCACAGCTGCGGCCTGGCTGCGCGCCCACTTCATGGATTTGAGCATCGTCGCCGACATCATGAACGCCACCCTGACCAGCGAACAGGTGCAACTGTTGAACCGGATGATCGAAAGCACCGTCACTCACGAAGTGCATGGCATGTCCATTATGACCACTTCCATTGTGCTGGACGACTATGTGGACGATTTTGCCGTACTTACGCACCAGGTTTTCGAGATGGAAAAAAACGCCAAGGTCATTTTTGCCATGGCCCAGATGGGCGACCGGGTACAAGTGGTGGCGCGCAGCCGGGTGCCGGAAAAAATTAATGTCGGGTCCATCTGCGCCACTCTGGGCGGCGGCGGGCACAGCTACGCGGCCGCGGCCTCCATCAAGGACAAAACCCTGGAAGAGGTGAAAACCCAGCTTTTCGCCGTGCTTTTCTCCACCATTCACAAGGAAATAAATGTCGGCTCCAAAATGACCGCCCCGGCCCAGGTGGTGGAAGACACCCAAACCCTGGCCGAGGCCGAGGCCGTAATGCTGCGCTATGGGCTCAAGGCCGCCCCGGTGGTGGCCGCCGGCAACCGCAAGTGTGTGGGCATGATCGAGTACCAGACCGCGGCCCGGGGCGTGGGCCACAAGCTGGGAGCCTTGCCGGTTTCGGAATTCATGAACGGCGGCGCCAGCACCATGCGGCCTGATTCCGACCTCTATCCGGCCATTGAAATTATTCTGGGGCAGCGCCAGCGCATGATACCGGTGGTGGACAACGAAGACAAGGTTATCGGGGTGCTCACCCGCACCGACATCATGCGGCTCCTCCTGGACGACTCCATCCGCATTCCGGACGGCGACCCGCTGGTCTCCACCCAGAAAGAGCGCAACATCGCCCCGCTGCTCAAAGACCGCCTGCCCCGGCAGCACTACAATCTGCTTCGGCATATCGGCGACCTGGCCGACCGCCTTTCCGTCAGCGTGTATGCCGTGGGCGGTTTTGTGCGCGACCTGCTTATGGACTGGACCAACCTGGATATCGACGTCACCGTGGAAGGCGACGGCATAGACTTTGCCAAGCATCTGGCCCAGGATCTCAAAGGGCGTTTTCGCGCCCACCCCATGTTCCAGACCGCCCTGGTGATTTTTAACGATGGCGAGGGCAACGAACAGCGCATCGACGTAGCCACGGCCCGCCTGGAATATTACGAATACCCAGGCGCCCTGCCCACGGTGGAGCTTTCGTCCATCAAAATGGACCTTTCGCGCCGCGACTTCAGCATCAACGCCTTGGCCGTGCGCCTGAATCGGGCCAGCTTCGGCGACCTAGTCGACCCGTTCGGGGCCATGCGCGACATGCGGGAAAAGCATATCCGGGTGCTGCACTCCCTGAGCTTTGTGGAAGATCCCACCCGCATTCTGCGCGCCATCCGCTTTGAAAAGCGCTATAACTTCAAAATAGGTCCGCAGACGGAAAAATTGATCAAAAACTGCCTGCAACTCGGCTTGTTTCAAAAACTCTCCGGCTCCCGCCTGTTCAACGAGCTCCGGCATATTTTCGACGACAAGGAGCCGGTGCTGTGCCTGGAGCGCATGGATGGCTTCGGCATGCTCAAGCAACTCCACCCCCAGTTGGCCCTGAGCCCTTCCAAGCTGGAAATCCTGACGGAAACCGAATCCGTGTTTTCCTGGTATAAGCTGCTTTACTTGAAGCAGCAGCCGAATAACTGGGCGGTCTACCTGATGGCGCTGTGCAACAACGTAAAATATAACGACATGTCGGAAATCATGGAGCGGTTCATGGTTCCCAACAAGCAGCGCAACGAGTTCATGACCACGCGCGAAGCTTCGCGCCTGGCGGCCCGCAAGCTTCAGGGCTGGCTGAAAAGCGAAGACAAGAGCCCCGGTGCGCTTTATCGCATTTTAATTAAAGTACCGCTTGAAGGCGTGCTGCACTTAATGGCTCTGCCTGGTCTGGCCGAGTGCCAGAAGCCGCTCTCCAACTACCTTTCCCGCCTCTGGAATATGTCGCTGGATATTACCGGCGAAGATATCATAGGCCTGGGCGTGCCCCAGGGACCGCTTATCGGACGGATTATGACCGCCCTGCTCGGGGCCAAGGCCGACGGCATCGCCTCTACCCGCGAAGAGCAGTTGGAACTGGCCAAAAGAATGTTGCGGGAAATGGAAACTTTCCTGCATGAGGAAGAGGAAATAGCCGAAGGCTCGGATCAATCCTTGCCCTTATCCTGACTGAAGTGTAAATTGAAGCCTATGAAAAACCTCTGGGCACCCTGGCGCATTGAATACATTCTCGGTCCAAAGGCGGATAACTGCATCTTCTGCCTTGAGGGGAGCACACGCCAAAACCAGGCGTCCCTGGCCGAACGGCTGGTGCTGCACCTGGGAAAAAGTGCTTTTGTCGTCATGAACAAATATCCATACTGTAACGGACACCTTATGGTCGCGCCCTATGCGCACGCTTCCTGCATCAGCGAACTGGGCCGGGAAGAGGCGGCGGACTTCATGTATCTCGTTCAGGCGACCACCAAAATTTTACGCGGGCATTTCAAGGCTCAAGGCCTCAACATCGG
>JAISDX010000099.1 GCA_031264465.1 Deltaproteobacteria bacterium
TTGCTTTTTAGATATCATAAAATATAGTGCGCGTAAACCGGACAACAACCCAGACCCAACAGGAGACGGACATGAAACAGTATGTGGTTGACGCGTTCACCGATAAGGTATTCAAGGGAAACCCCGCCGCCATCTGCATTTTGGACGATTGGCTTCCCGACGAAGTGATGATGAACATCGCCCTGGAAAACAATTTGTCAGAAACGGCCTATGCCGTGAAGCGGAAAGATGGATACAAGCTGCGCTGGTTCGCGCTGGGCGGCGAGATCGACTTGTGCGGACACGCCACCCTGGCCTGTTCGCACGTGGTTTTGAACTTCATGGAAAAGGGGCAGGACCGGGTTGTATTCGACACCCTGAGCGGCGACCTGATTGTGAACAAAAAGGACGATCTTTACGAAATGGACTTCCCGGCCTTTGACCTGAAGCCCGTACCTGTTACGGAAAAAATGGTCGAGGTGATCGGCGTCCGGCCCAGGGAAGCCTATATGGGGCGGGACCTGCTCTGCATTTTTGAAGACGAGAGCGTGATTCGGAAGTGTAAGCCCGACCTGGTCAAGGCCCTGGAGCTGGACGGACTCCTCCTGCACATATCCGCACAGGGCAAGGATACCGATTGCGTGTCGCGCACGTTCGCGCCCAAGATGAACACGCCGGAAGATCCTGTTTGCGGTTCCGGTCATTGTCATATCGTGCCCTACTGGGCGAAAAAGCTCGGCAAGGCCGATGTTGTGGCCTACCAGGCCTCGCCGCGTGGCGGAACGCTTTACTGCAGCCTGGCCGGAAACCGGGTGAAGCTCAGAGGCAAGGCGGCGCTGTTTTCCATCGCGGACATTTTTATCGATTAAGAGCTCTGATCGGTTTGTCCGTGCCGGATATTATTAAAGCGTCTCATTCTGCCCCCCCGTAAGGCCCATAAGGGTGGATGCATAGTTACTGGTAATTTGACGGTTTCTGCCATAAACTGGCTCCCGGTTCAGCACTTTGAGCCGGGAGCTTGTATATGAAACTGTCCGTATCCATGACCGCTTTTAATTGCGAGAGCATCATCCGCCGTACCCTGGAGCCTTTGCTGGGCCTGGCCGATGAAATCATCATCGTCGATTCCCTGTCCACGGACCGGACGCCGGAAATCGCCCGGGAAATGGGGGCCACGGTCTATCAGGAAGCCTGGGCCGGTTACGTGGCCCAAAAGCAGTCGGCCCTGGACAAAACGCGGGGCGACTGGATTCTCTGCCTGGACAGCGACGAAGTGCTGGATGAAGAAGCAGCCGCGGCCATCCGCAAAATTCTGGCGGCGGACGGCCCGGCGGATGGCTATTACCTTAACCGCCGCACTTTTTACATGAACCGCCTGCTTAAACACGCCTGGCAGCCGGACTGGAAGTTACGCCTGGTGCGCCGGGCCGCGCGTCCGTTCGTTTACGGCAGCGACCCGCATGACGCCATTGGGGTGGAGGGAGAAACCGCCCGGCTGCCCGGCGGCCTGGTGCACTATTCCTACCGGGATTTCGCCGACCACATGCAGCGCAGCCGCAGCCACGCCGAGGTAATGGCCCGCTCCTACCACAAGCGCGGCAAGCCGGCCGGCCGGCTGGATTTGCTGTTCCGGCCGCCGTTCGTGCTCTTTAAACGCCTGATCCTGCAGGGTGCCGTTCTGGACGGCGTGCCCGGCGTGCTGGCGGCGGTGAGCAGCGCGGCCTATGCCTACATGAAATATGCCTTTCTTTGGGAAATGAACACCAAGGGCGGGACGGAACCGGCCAAAACCGGCCAGGAAAAGCCAAACAAGGGCTAGGGGCGGCTCGGCTCCGCCACGGCCCGGCAATTTTTCAAATAGCCGTTGGCAAAGGCGGCGCCGGTCATACTCTTGCCGCCGGCCGGGCGCAGTCTTTCTATGCCGTAAAGGCCGTCGGCGCAGGCCAGGGGGAGGGTTTCTCCCCGTACCGGCAGCGCTTGCCCCGGTTCATAGGGAAGACCGTTGTCATCCAGGCTCGGGCCTTCTTCCCGCAGCACCGTTCCTTTTTCCACCAGCACCTGTAGCGGGACCAGTTCCCGGCCGTTTTCGTCCTGCCGGGCCAAGCATACCTGCGCGCCGGGCCAGGGAGTGACGCCGCGCGCCTGGTTGTGCAACTGCCTAGCGGTCTGGCTGAAATCCAGCAGCCCGTCCGTCTTGGTCAGCTTGGCCGCGTAGGTGGCGCGGCTCTCATCCTGTGCTTGCTCGTGAACGGCGCCGGCCTTGAAGCGCCCCACGGCTTCCAGCAGCAGTTCGCCGCCCAGGGCGGCCATTTGCTCGTACACCTGGCCGGCGGTTTCATCCATCCCGATGGCCAGGGCGCGTTGCAGCAGGATCGGGCCGCTGTCCAGGCGCGGCTCCACCCGCATGATGGTGATGCCGGTGCGGATATCGCCGCGCATCACGGCCCGCTGGATGGGGGCGGCCCCGCGCAGTTCGGGCAGGAGCGAGCCGTGCACGTTGATGGCGCCCAGGGGCGGCAGGTCCAGCAGGGCTTTGGGCAGGATCAGCCCGTAGGCGGCCACCACAAAAATATCCGCCCCCAAGGCGCCGAGTGCATCCAGACTGGCCGGATCTTTGAAATTAAGGGGCTGCAATACCGGCAAGCCGGCGGCCAGGGCCAGGGCCTTGACCGGCCCGATGCGCAGGGCGTGGCCCCGGCCGGCCGGCCGGTCGGGCTGGCAGTACACGGCCGCGACTTCCAACCCCAGGGCTTTGCCCGCGGGGCTGAGTAGGGCCTGGAGAGAAGAGGCCGCGAAATCCGGGGTGCCGAAAAATACCGCTTTCATTATTCCGCCTGTTGTTCAGGCAATAGCCCCTGGTCCGCCTGCTCGGCCTTGAGCTTCTTTTTGATCTTGCCGTCGTAAAGGCCGCGCTTGAGGCGGCTGATGCGGTCGATGAAGAGCTTGCCGTCCAGGTGGTCGCACTCGTGTTGCAGGCAAATGGATTCCAGATCGGTGACGTCGCGCTCCAGGGGCTGGCCGTCCAGGCCAAGGGCTTTCAGGCGCACCCGGGTGTGGCGCTTCACGCTGCTGCGGTAGTCCGGCACCGACAGGCAGCCTTCCTCTGTTTCCAGGTAGTCGTCGTCGCCTTCCAGGGGCGGGAGCGGCTCCAGCACCGGGTTGACATACACTTGCAAGGCTTCCCGCTTGTCCGGCCCGCTGAGGTCGATAGTAATCATGCGGACGAATCGCCCCACCTGGGGCGCGGCCAAGCCGATGCCTTCATGTTCGTACATGGTTTCGGCCAGTTGCGCGGCCAGGGCGAGGATTTCGTCGGTAATGGCCGCGACGGGTTCGGACTTCCGCTTCAGGCGCGGGTCCGGATACTGTAACACTTCAAGGTTCATACAAATTCCAGCGGGAACAAGGTTATTTGCGCGACTATTTATGCAGCCGCAAGCCCAAATCCCGCAGTTGCTTCATTTCCACCGGCGCGGGGGCGTTGGTGAGCGGGCAGGTGCCTTTCTGGGTTTTGGGGAAGGCGATGACGTCGCGGATGGATTCGGAACCGGTCATGAGCATGGCCAGGCGGTCCAGGCCGAAGGCGAGGCCGCCGTGGGGCGGGGCGCCGTTTTCCAGGGCGCGCAGCAGGAATCCGAACTGGGCTTCGGCCTCGGCGGCGTCAAAGCCGAGGGCGGTGAACATCTGGCGCTGGGCCTCGGCGTTGTGGTTGCGGATGGAACCGCCGCCCACTTCGCTGCCGTTCAGCACCATGTCGTAGGCCCGGGCCTTGGCGCTGGCCGGCGCGGTGACGAGTTTTTCCAGGTGGCCCACGGCGGGCTGGGTGAAGGGATGGTGGCAGGCCACGTAGCGTTTCGCCTCCTTGTCGTATTCGAACATGGGGAAGTCGGTCACCCAGAGGAAGTTCAGGGCGTTTTTGTCGATGAGGCCCATGTCCGCGCCCACACGCAGGCGCAGGCCCCCCAGGGCGGCATTGACCATGTCCGGGTCGCCGGCCTGGAAGAAGACGATGTCGCCGGCCTGCATGCCCAGGCGTTCCTTGAGGGCGGCGTTTTCAGCATCGCTGAAGAATTTGGTGATGGGCGACTGCCATTCTTCGGGACGTACTTTGATCCAGGCCAGGCCCAGCGCGCCGTAGATTTTCACAAACTCGGCGTAATCGTCGATTTCCTTGCGGGTCAGTTTTTCGCCGCCGGGAACGCGCACGGCCTTGACCAGCGGCGCGCTGGCGAAAACTTTGAAGCCGCCGCCCTGGAAGATGTCGGTCACTTCCTGGAGCTTGAGGTCGAAGCGGGTGTCGGGCTTGTCCGAGCCGTAGTCGCGCATGGCGTCGTCATAGCTCAGGCGCGGGAAGGGACGGGGAATGTCCAGGCCTTTTACTTCCTTGAACAGGCGGGCCATCAGCCCTTCGGCCATGTTCATGACCTGTTCTTCGTCCACGAAGGACATTTCGATATCCACCTGGGTGAATTCGGGCTGGCGGTCGGCGCGCAGGTCTTCGTCGCGGAAGCAGCGAGCGATTTGGAAATATTTGTCCAGGCCGCCCACCATGAGGAGCTGTTTGAAGAGCTGAGGCGACTGGGGCAGTGCGTAAAATTCGCCCTGATTCAGGCGGCTGGGCACCAGGAAGTCGCGCGCCCCTTCGGGGGTGGAGCGGGTGAGCATGGGGGTCTCCACTTCAATGAAGCCGCGTTCGTCCAGGTAGCGGCGGATGCTCTGGGCCATGGCGTGCCGGGCGCGCAGGTTGCCGGACAGGCGCGGGCGGCGCAGGTCGAGGTAACGGTATTCCAGCTTGAGATTCTCGGCCACTTCCTGGCGGTCGTCCACCATAAAGGCCGGGGTGCGCGAAGTGTTGAGGAGCTTCCACTCCCGCACCACCACTTCGATTTCGCCGGTGTGCATGTTGGGGTTGCTCATGCCGGCGGGGCGGGGGCGCACGTAGCCCTTGACGGCCAGCACATATTCGGAGCGCAGCACATGGGCTTTTTCGTGGGCTTCGGGGGCCACTTCGGGGATGAACACTATTTGGGTGAGGCCTTCGCGGTCGCGCAGGTCGACGAAGATCAGCCCGCCATGGTCGCGCCGGAACTGGACCCAGCCCATCAGGCAGACTTCCGCCTTCAGTTCGGCGGCGGTCAGGCTGCCGCAGTCGTGCGTGCGCCGCCAGTCGCCCAGGGGTTCCATCAGTTTCTGGTGCTCGAGCTGTACGTCGCGTTCTTCGGTGGTGTTGATTTCCATTAGGTTACTCTTTATTTTTTTATTTCAGGCTGTTCAGGGCGGCGCGGTTTTTTTCCGCTTGTTCGCCGGTGTGCAGGTTTTTTACCAGCACGGTGCCCCGGGCAAGTTCGTTGCCACCCAAGATCAGGCAGTAGCTGGCCTTTGCGGCGTCGGCCTTGCGCATCTGGCTCTTGATGCTGCCGGCGCTGTAAGAGGCTTCGCCGGTAAGGCCGTTCTTGCGCAGGCGGCAGGCCAGAAGCAGGGCTTCGTCCAGGGCGGCTTCATCAAGGACGGCGATGTAAAAATCCTGGGTCTCGGCGGGCTGCTCCGGCAGGAGCAGGGCCAGGCGTTCCAGTCCGCAGGCAAAGCCGACGCCGGGGATGTCCGGGCCGCCCAGGTCGGCGATAAGACCGTCGTAACGACCGCCGCCGGCCACGGAGGATTGGGCGCCGATGTTGCCGGAAACCGCCTCGAAGGTGGTGCGGGTGTAATAGTCCAGCCCGCGCACCAGGCGGTGGTTGATGCTGTGGGCCAGCCCGGCTTCGTTCAGGATGCGCAGCACCACCTCGAAGTGGGCGCGGCAGTCCGGGCAGACGTTGTCGAAAATGTTGGGCGCCTCTTCGGTCATGGCCTTGCAGGCCGGATTCTTGCAGTCCAGGACGCGCAACGGGTTGGTGTCCATGCGGCGCTGGCAGTCTTCGCAGAAGTCTTCCTTTTTCCGCTTGAGCAGGTAGGCCCGGAGCGTTTCCTGGTAGGCCGGGCGGCAGTCGCGGCAGCCCAGAGTGTTGATCTCCAGGGAAAGATCCTTGATGCCCAGGCGGGTGAGGTAATCCATGAGCATGAGGATCATTTCGGCGTCCACGTGCGGCTCGGTGGCGCCCAGGCATTCGCAGTCCACCTGGTGGAACTGGCGCATGCGGCCTTTTTGCGGGCGCTCGTAGCGGAACATGGGGCCGTGCGTGAACAGTTTTGTGACCGGCTCCCTGGCGTGGGTGGAGTGCTCGATGTAGGAGCGCATCAGCCCGGCCGTGGCTTCGGGGCGCAGGGTCAGGGAACGGCCCTTGCGATCCGGGAAGGTGAACATTTCCTTTTGCACCACGTCGGTTTCCGCGCCGATGGAACGGGAGAAAAGCTCGGTATATTCGAGGATGGGGATATGCACTTCCCGGTAGCCGTAGGAACCGAAGACGTCTCGCGCGGTTCCGGCTATGTGGTTGAACAGGGCCGCTTCGGGTTTGAGGTGGTCGGCAAAACCTTTTACTGTGTTGATCTTGCTGCTCATTTTTTACTCCGGGAAGTTTGGCCCGGTTCACCTTGGGCCGGGGCCGGGTCTATTAAAAATTTGCGCCAAACGCACAAACAATTTTGCATATAGCATCACGGGTGCCTTGTCAAAATGTAAGCGGGCGGGGTTCGCGCTATTTCTCTTGATAACCGGTTTCACGTTTTTGGTCGCAGGCAATCATGTAATTGTTTGAGAACATCATCAAAATCAAGTGGTTTTCCGACATGATTGTTCATCCCGGCTTCAAGGCATTTTTCAATATCTTCTCGAAACACATTTGCGGTCATTGCGATAATCGGTATCGTTTTGGCGTTCGGGTCATCAATAGATCGAATACGCCGCGCCGCTTCATATCCGTCCATTTCCGGCATCTGCACGTCCATGAAGATCACATCGTATTTCTCTGGCGCTTCGCTGAACATGCGAACGGCTTCCGCGCCATTTTCCGCGCAGTCAATTTCCGCCTGTGTCGGCTCAAACAGCGCCAGCACTATCTCGCGGTTGATCTCCACATCCTCCGCCAGCAGGATGCGCCGCCCCGCAAAACAACCTGATATATCCGGCGGCGCTTTTGCGATTTGCCGCTCCACACCGAGCGCTTCGGAAATGGCGTCAAAGATGTCCGAGGGGAACAGGGGCTTGGACAAAAATTTGTCAACGCCCGCTTCCCGTGCTTCTTTTTCAATTTCATTCAAATCAGCGGCGGAAATCATGATTATGGTCGCGCTGTTGAGTCCGGACTCTTTGGCTTTCAGAATTTTCGCCAGAGTGATGCCGTCAATGCCCGGCATCCGCCAGTCCACAAAAAAAATAGTGTAATGGGGATTCTTCTCCACAAGCTCAAGCGCATCCTTGCCGCTTGCCGCGGTATCGCAGGATATGCCAAACCCTTGCACGGTTTCTTTCACCAACTCTAAAATAACCGGGTCGTCGTCCACCGCCAGGATGGAAACCTTGCTCCAATCAATGTTTTGGTCCGGCGCTTCCAGAGGCTTTTCCGCCCCACGTTTCATTTGCATTGTGAAAATAAAGGCGGACCCCTTGCCGAACTCGGATTCGACCCAAATCCTTCCGCCCATCATTGCAACAATGCTTTTTGAGATCGCAAGCCCCAGGCCTGTGCCGCCGAAGTTGCGCGTCGTACTGGATTCGGCCTGATGAAAGGATTGGAACAATCTGCTTTGCTGCTGGGGGCTTATACCTATTCCCGTATCGCGCACCGCGATCTGTATGGAGCAAACACCATTCGTTTCTCCTGAAAAGTACGTGTCAAGGGTCACGGATCCGTTTTCCGGCGTGAATTTTATGGCATTACTCAACAGATTTGTAATGACCTGCGCTAATCGCTGGTCATCCCCGATCAGTGTTTTGGGGATAGCCTTGTCAATATGAACCGTAAATTTTTGATGCTTTTCATCCGCGCGGAAGCTGACAACATTTGTCACGCGTTGCAGCACCTTTTCAAAATGAAATTCCACCGGCGAAAGCTCAAATTTGTTGGCTTCGATTTTGGACATATCCAAAATATCGTTGATGACGCCCAGCAAATGGACGGACGCGCTTTCAATCCGCGAGAAACAATACTTCATCCGTTTGGGGTCCGCTGCGGATGCGCCGATGGATGTCATGCCGATGATGGCGTTTAGAGGCGTACGAATTTCATGACTCATATTGGCCAAAAAAGTGGATTTCGCCCGGCTCTCGGCTTCTGCCGCCACCCGTAACCGCTCCAACGGGGTAATATCTTGAATAACTTCAATAAACCCCGCAAGTTCTCCCTGCAATCCTCTGAGCATCGTACCGTTGGCCTGATATGACGCGCCATTATGAACAAAGTACGTTTGCTTGATCCCGCGTTTCGTACAGGCTATGCCGCAATCTTCGGTACCGCAGATATTGGTGTTCCAGTTACTGCAAGGCTTGCCTATCATATCCGCGCTTTTCGTCCCCAATACTGTTTCAACGGCTTCATTAACAAATATCCAGTTCATATTCGTGTCGGTGACGCTGATAGGGAAGGGCACGGAGTCCAATATCGAGCTGTACCAGTGGGCCATGGACTTGAACTTTTCGGATTCGCTGTGAATTTGGCCGATCATCTCCTGACGCTCGCGCAAAATGACCGACAGCTTGGCAGTCAGCGTGTTGAACCTCATGGCCAGTTCCCCGATCTCATCCTTCTGGTTGGCGGGTATTTGCGCGGTCAAGTCGGCCCGCTCCTCCGTAATATCCTGAATCATGTCGTTAATCCTGTTCAACGGCCTCGTTGCCAGTAAACGTAACTG
>JAISDX010000039.1 GCA_031264465.1 Deltaproteobacteria bacterium
CGGCGGACTTGCGTAAGGCGCGCCCGCCTGTCCTTCCCGTCCGGCCCGTCGGCTCCCGCGACTTCCGGCAAGCGGGGGCGCGAGGCCATCAGGCCGCGCGTGTAGGGGTGGAGCGGGTCGGCCAGCACCTCGCCGGTGCGGCCGTGTTCGACTATTTTCCCGGCGTACATCACGGCCAGGTTTTCCGCGCTGGCGGCCGCCACTTCCAGGTCGTGGGTGATCAGCAAAAGCGCGGCGCCCTGGTCGCGCCTGAGGCCGCGCAGCAATTCCAGAATTTGTCCCTGCACGCTCACGTCCAGGGCGGTGGTGGGTTCGTCCGCAATCAGCAGGGCCGGGCCGCAGGCCATGGCCATGGCAATCATCACCCGCTGCCGCTGCCCGCCGGAAAGCTGGTGCGGGTAATCCAGGGCCCGTTCACCGGCCTGGGCGATGCCCACCTGCTCCAGCAGTTCCACGGCCCGGGCCAGGGCGGCTTTGTGCTTCAGCCCACGATGCAGCGCCAGCGGCTCGGCTACCTGCTCGCCCACCCGGAACACCGGGTTCAGCGAGGTCATGGGCTCCTGAAAAACCATGCCGATGCGCGCACCGCGCAGCCGGGCAAGCTCGGCCTCGGGCAGGCGCAGCAAATCCCGCCCGTCAAACCGGGCCTGGCCCGCCAGAACTCTGGCCGGCGGCGCGGGCAGCAGCCGCAGGAGCGAGAGCGCCGTCACGCTCTTGCCGCAGCCCGATTCGCCCACCAGGCAAAGCGAGCCGCCGGCGGGAAGCTCGAAGCCCACCCCGTCCACCGCCCGGGCCAGGCCCCGGTCCGTGGCGAAGCCGACCGTAAGATCTTTTACTTGTAAGAGCATTGCAGTGTGGTTGTTAAAATAGCTTCATCTGCTCCTGGGTGGTTACCACTTTGGCTACCACGGCGCTGTGGCGGACTTTGCGGATGGGCAGGCGGTTCAGGAAGCGCGAGGGCTTGAGGCGCAGCTCGCGCCCGTAAAGGTGGCGTTTTTCCGAACGGGAGATGAACAGGCCTTCCCGGGCGCGGGTCAGGCCTACGTAGAAGAGGCGTTTTTCTTCTTCCAAGTGGGCGCTGTCCAGGGGCGACTGGCCGGTCGGTTGGCCGGACAACTGGCCGGTCAGGAACGCGGCCCCGGCAAAGGGCAGGATGCCGTCTTCCAGGGCGGGCAGGAATACCAGGGGGAACTCCAGCCCTTTGGCGGCGTGGTAGGTGATAAGCTGCACCTGCTCGCCCAGGGCGCGCACCTGTTCGAGTTCGTTTTGCAGGGCCAGCCAGTTGAACAGGCCGATCCAGCCCTTTTGGGCTTCAAAGGCGGCGGTGAAATCCTTGAAGGGTTGGGTTTTCCAAAAGCGGCTGTCAAAGGGGTCGCTGTTGCCGAAATAGGCGGCCATGCTCAGGGGGCCGCGCAAGAGCACAGCGGCCGGGCAGTCCAGAGGGGCGCGGCTGCGGGCCGGCCCCACCCCGCCCTCAAGCCCGGCCAGAGCCGGGCTGATGCCCAGGGCGCGCCCGGCGGTTTCAAGCAGGCGCTGCACCAGGGGATCGTTCCAGAACGGGTCCTGGCTGGGCTGGCTGAAGGGGATGCCGGCCCGCTCCAGGGCTTTGCGCAAAGGCGGCATGAACAGGCGCGAGCGCACCAGAACGGCGATGTCGCCGGGGGTGTACCGGCCGGGCGGCAAAACCGCGCCCGCCTCGCGCCGACTTGTCTGGTCCAGTAGGCTGTGCGAGGTCGCGCCAAGGTAATGGCGAATCTGCTCGGCCACCCAGGTGGCTTCGCGCTCGGCGCTGTTGGATTCGAAATAGTGGATTTCCGCCGGCAGGTCCAGCCGGGCCAGGAGCAGGCGCTCCGCCTTCTGCTCGAAAAGAGTCTGGGCCAGGTCCAGGATGGCCGGGCCGGAGCGGTAGTTTTCCGTCAGGTGGAGGCTGCGCAAAGCGGGCCAGGCGGCTTTGAAATATTCCTCCGCCCGCCCGTGCGCGCCCCGGAAGCCGTAAATGGACTGGTCCGGGTCGCCGATGCCGAAAAAGCCGTGCCCGTCGGCCGGCAGCAAGGTGCGGAACAGCTCAAGCTGCAAGGGCGAAAGGTCCTGCACTTCGTCCACCAGGATTTCCGACCAGGCCAGGGGAAAGAGTCCGCTTTTGGCCTGGGTGAGCCAAAATTCCAGCAGGTCGGTATAGTCGGCCAGGTTCCAGGCGCTTTTGTGCTGGGTGTAACGCTCGTACATGTCCTGAAAGCCCGCCGGCACCGGCTCCATTTTTTCACGGCACAGGCTGATCGCCGCCCAGGCCGAGCGCCGCCGCTGGACGCTTTCTTCCAGGTTGGCCTCGGCGAAAACGCGCAGGCAACTGTCTTCGTCCAGCAGCACCGGCGTTTCGCCCGGCTGGCTCGCCCAAAATTCAAAGGCCAGGGCGTGCAGGGTGTCGGCCCGCACCTGCCGCGCCTGGTTGTCCGGCCGGCTTGCCTCCGGGCCGTCAAGCGTTCGGGACAGGCGTTCGCCCAATTCGGACGCGGCCCGCCGGGTAAAGGTGACGGCCAGTATTTTGCCGGCCAGCCGGCCGGCGCGCAACAGGTGCAGGATGCGGGCTATCAGGGTGTGGGTTTTGCCGGTGCCGGGGCCGGCCTGCACCAGCACCGGGCCGGGGCCGGCCTGCACGGCCGCGGCCTGGCCCGGGTTGAGCCCGCCCGGAGCGGGTTCGGCCGGAGCGGATTCGACCGTGATGGGTCCGGCCGGATCGGGTTCGACTGGAGCGGCGGCGGGCGGCGGCGTTGGCTCCCGGTCGGCGGGGTCTTGGCGGCGGCGGGCGGGCGGTCCGTCTTCTTCTTCGCTTGCCGCCTCCGGCAGCAGGCTGAGCAGGGAAGGGCGCCCGCGCCGGCCGGCGGCGCGGGGGCCGTGCAGTTCTTTTTGCTCGTCCGGACTGAACACGCTGATGACCCCGAATTCGCCGTCGTAGCCGCCCCGGCGGTAAACTTCGCCCCGGCGCATACGCCCGATGCCCTCGGCCAGGTTGCCGGAAATTTTGCCGATAGCTTCCAGCGGCACCTTGCTCAGGATGTCCAGTTCCGAGCCCAGGCCGCGCAGCAACTGCTGGTAAAACCGGCCGACCTGGCGGCTTTTGGAACCTGTGCCCAGGATCTCGCCGGCAATTTCCGGCAGCGGCACCAGCGAAGTGAAGCTTTCATCCGGCCGGTAGCCGGGTTCGGCCCGGTCGGCCAACTCCTGCACCCGGTAGAGCACGCCCAGGGTTAAGGGCTTGCCGCACACCGGGCAAAGGCCGTTCAGCTTGCGGGTTTCCGCCGGGGTGAGCACAACGTTGCAGGCCCGGTGCCCGTCCAGGTGGTATTTGCCTTCGTCCGGGAAAAATTCTAACGTGCCCAGAAACCGGGTGGGCAGGTGGCCGGCGCGGGAGTCTTCGGCCCGCAGGGCGCGCAGCATGCCGCTGTAGCTGACTTCGCCGGCAAAGATATTGGCTTCGCGGGCCAGGTTTTCGCCAGAGTGGGCGTCGGAGTTGGAAATGAGCTTGAGGTGGTCCAGGGCGCTCAGGCGGCGGTTCATTTCCGGGTCGGAGGAGAGGCCGGTTTCCAGGGCGAAAATGTGCCCGGCGAGGGATCCGTAGCATTCCTCCAGACTGTCGAAGCCGGACTTGGAGCCGAAGAGCGAGAACCAGGGCGTCCAGACGTGCGCCGGCACCAGGAAGGCTTCGTCATGCGTGTTCAGCACCAAATCCAGCAGCTTTTCCGAATCCAGCCCCAAAATGGGCCGTCCGTCGGAAGCCAGGTTCCCCACCTGGGCCAGGCGCAGCGAAAGAGCTTCGGCCTGTTTCAGGCCGGGCATGAACACCAAGTTGTGCACTTTGCGGGTTTTGCCGCCGCGCTTGTAAATGGAGCTTATTTCCGCCTGGAGCATGAAGCGTACCCCGGCGGCCTTTTCGCGCAAAAAGGCGCTATCGGCCCATTCCGGCAGCAGGCCGGCGGCCCGGCCGGGGTCTTTCAGGGCGTAGAGGCCGCTTTTTTCGTCCAAGGCCAGTTCGCTGGCCAGTTCCTCCCGCCATTGCGGGTGGGTAAAGTCGCCGGTGCCGATGACGTCCAGGCCCTTGAGCGCGGCCCAGGCGGCCAGGAGCGGCAGGTTGAGCTGCTTGCTGGTGGCTCTGGAAAAGCGTGAATGGATGTGCAGGTCGGCGCGAAACTCTTGCGGGTGCATGTGAGCCTCAATCCGTGGCGGCCGGGTCGGCCGGGTTCATATGTAGCGTCATTTGCGGGAAGGGGATGTCCACGCCGTGTTCGGCAAAGGAGCGCTCAATGGCGAAGCGGATGTCCGAGGCGGCGGAGAGCGTGTTGTTGAAATCGTCCAGGTAGAAATACAGGGTGAAGTCCAGGGCGCTGTCCCCGAAGTCGGCGAAAATGACAAAGGCCGCCGGCTCGTCCAGCACATGCGGGTGGCCTTTGGCCGCTTGCAGGAGCAGGTTTTTTACCTGTGCGGTATCGCTCCCGTAAGCCACGCCCACCTGGACGCTGCCGCGCGCCAGCCGGCTGTCCCGCGTCCAGTTGGTAAGCTGGCCGGACATGATGGAGGAGTTGGGCACGTAAACCAGGGCCCGGGCGCTCGTTTCCACCACGGTGGCGCGTATTTTGACGGCCTTGACCGTACCGGCTATCCCGCCCACCTCTATATAATCGCCCACCAGGAGGGTGCGGCCGAAAATGAGAAAGAGCCCGCTCACGAAGTTGCTGAAAATGCTCTGCAAGCTAAGGCCGAGGCCCACGCTCAGGCCCCCGGCCACCACGGCCAGGCTGGTGAAATTGACGCCCAAAAGCCCCAGGACCACCAGGATGAACAACCCCCAGACCAGGTAGGTCAGCACGCCGCGCAGGGGCGGGATCACGCCGTGCTCCAGGTGGGGAATGCGCTCCGGCAGGCGGTTCAGAGTGGCGACGCCCAGGCCGATGAGCGAACGGAACAGGAAAAACAGGAAGATAATCAGCAAAATTTTGGAAAAATCAACGGAAGCCACGCCTATTTTATAGTCGGCCTGCAGCAGGTGATCCAGCAGGTAGCGGGCGCCGGGCACGGCCCAAATCCAGGGTAGCGCCGAAAGCAGCGAGAGCAGCCAGGCCAGCGGGATGGCCGCGGCCTTGGCCACGGCGTTGCCCAGCGGGTTTTTGCCGCGGCTGAAGAAAATGGAGGCCAGCAGGTTCATTAGGCCGCCCAGGGCGTTGCCCAGGGTGAGCAGGTTCACCAGGGCGAACAACAGCATGAACACCAGGATGGCCAGGCGGGCGTACCCGGACAGGGCCACCAGAAGCGAGGCGATGCCGAAGTAAACGGCGCAGTTGTAGGAAAAGCGCTCCAGCAGGGGGAGCTTGTCGCCGCTTTTTCGCCTGCGGTTTCGCGCGATCACCAGCGCCACAAAGGCGAGCATGATGACGCTCCAGACCACGCCCAGCACCCGGATGGGCAGGTCGGAAAACAGCATGAGCACGCCCAGGGCGGCCGGCGGGTAAAAGCTGGCCAGCGGCGAGGCGGCTTTTTCCAGCGCCGGCGCCACGGCCTGGCGCAAGCGCCAGCTCAAGGCGGCGAATCCGGCAATGATAATCAGGCTCCCCAGCAGCACCAGGGCCATGTAGAGGCCGCCGTTCCGGTTGCCCGAGGCCATGAGCACGGCCCAGCCCAGGCCCAGCCAGGGCAGGGAGCGCCGGATGACGCCGTCCAGGGCCGACTGCCAGCGCCCGTGGATGCGCCGGGACAGCCGGAAGCCCGCAAAGCCGATCAAAACCGTAATGAAGGCCGTGATCGCGAAATTTCTGGCCGCCTGGAGCCAGTCCGCCGCGCTTTGGGGGTAGGCGAAGCCCAGGCGGGCGTCCAGCGAGGCCACCCAGGCGGAAAGCAGGGCCGGGGTGGAGGCGAGAGCATCCAGGCTGTTTTCGCTGGGGGTAAGGTAATGGTCTTCCCAAATGCCGGTCAGGCTTTTTTCAATTTCCGCCACGGTCTGGTTCATCCGGGCGACGGAATCCCGGGCCGGGGCAAGAGTTTTTTCCAGCCGGAGGGAGAGCGCGTCCAGGCGCTGCCTGGCCCGGTCCAGGCTCTGCCCGTACGCGCGCAGCGACTCGGCGCCTAGGCCTTGGTCGCCGCTCAGGTCTTTCAGGTTTTCCTGCAACAGGCCGATTTCCCGCACCCGGTCGCCCAGGCTGGCGGACAGGGCGTCCAGCGGCGCGATGCGTCCGGCCAGGCGGTCGCACAGGCTGTGCATCTGCTGCACCAGGGTCACCTGTTCGGTGGGGTGCCCGCGCGAGGCCTGGTACAGACTGTTGTGGCGGGCAAAGCGCGCGTTGACTTCCTGCAGTTCGGCGGCCAGGCTGGCGCTCAGGCTGTCCGCCTGCCGGGTGAAGTCGTCCGCTTGGCTGTCCAGTTCGGCCGCGTCGTCCAGGCGGGCGCTCCAAATCTGCGCCAGGGCGGCATCGCCGGCGTCCGGCCCGGCGGGGGCTTCGGCGTCCAGGCCGGCGGCGCGGGGCGAACCGGCCAGCAGCAGGATAAACAGCAGGCATCCGATAAAATAAAACTGGCGGCTTGGCATAGGAACTCCTGAACCCTTGTGAGACCGCGCTCCGGGCGGCCTGAATACGAAACTTCACGTTCAGATAGCATGTCCGGGCGGAAAATGGAACCAAGGCCGCAAGAGGCCGCCCAAGCCGTCGGAGCGCCGCCGTTGGTTTTGACGACTGGACTAGCGGGTAAAAAAGGATTATCTTGCTTGGGTATAAAAAGGCAAATGCGCCTATTGAATAAACAATTCGTACAGAGGGCGAGCGCTTGCGGCATTTTGCCTTTTATGCGCACAACAAAGTATGTCAGCAGAAGAAAGCATCCAACAACTGGATTTTGACGATCCCCGGCTGGCGAATTTCCTGTTCGGCCCGCAGGGGCGGAACTTGCGCCGCCTGGAGGAAAAATCCGGCCTGCGCATATCCAGCCGTGGTTCCAGCCTGCATTTGACCGGCCCCGGCCCGGCCCAGTCCTTGGTCTCGAATCTTCTTTACCAGCTCTACCGGCTGCTGAAGGAGGGTGATCGCCTTTACCCGGCCGATGTGGAGCAGGCCTACGCGATGCTGGAGCGCGACCCGGAGCTGGACTTGGTGCGCTTTTACGGCGCCGCCGCCTTTCTTTCCTCGCCTCGCCGCAAGATCATTCCCAAGAGCCTGACCCAGCGCGAGTACGTAAAGTCGCTCCGCGATAACGAAGTCACTTTCGCCGTTGGGCCGGCCGGCACCGGCAAGACCTACCTGGCCGTGGCCGTGGCCCTGGATTTGCTCCTGAATAAAAAGGTAAAACGCATCGTGCTGGCCCGTCCGGCCGTGGAAGCCGGCGAAAGGCTGGGCTTTCTGCCCGGCGACTTGGCCGAAAAGGTCAACCCCTACCTGCGCCCGCTCTACGACGCGCTGCACGACATGCTCGATTTTGAAAAAGTCAGCGAAATGATCGAGGGCGGCGTAATTGAAATCGCTCCCCTGGCCTTCATGCGCGGGCGCACCCTCAACGACGCCTTTATCATCCTGGATGAAGCCCAGAACACCACGCCGGAACAGATGAAAATGTTCCTGACGCGCATGGGCTTCGGCTCCCGCATGGCCGTTACCGGCGACGTCACCCAAATAGACCTGCCCATAAGCGGTAACGCCGAGCGTTCCGGCATGGTGCACGCCCTGCGCGTTCTCAGGAACGTCCAGGGGCTGGGCACGGTCTGTTTCACCAAGGACGACGTGATCCGCCACCCCATGGTGGCCCGGATAGTCGAAGCTTACGAGCGTTAGGCAAGTTCAGATCATATGGCTAACAACAAGATAATATTGCCCGGCGAAAAAACGAGCAAGATCCGGAAAATACTGGATCTCTCCGTTCGCCTGCACCTCGGGAAAGGTCTTTTCGGGCTGGTCGTGGTCCTGGCCGCGCTCTCCTTCCTGGCCTCCTACGAATGGAAGCCCGCGCCCCGCGCCTACACTGCGGGAGAAATCGCCACTTCCGACATTGCCTCCCCCTTTGCCTTTCGCTTTCAGGATCTGGAGGCCACCAGCGCCCGCAAGGAGGCCGTGCGCCGAGCCCAGCCGCTCATTTGCGTGCTGGACGTCGAGCCGGTGGACCGCATGCAGCGCAACGTGCACACCCTGTTCACCAGCGTGGGCAAAACCATTGGCGCGGCCAACCGCGTCAAGCTGCGCCAGAATCTTTCGGAGGAAACCGGCGAGGACTTTTCCGAGCGCATGTTCAACACGCTCATGGACCCGGCGGTGCAGAACCTGGTGAACAACGACGTTATGCCTTGGCTGGAAAAACGCCTGCGCGAAGGCGTTTTGAGCGAAAGCCGCATCCTGGCCGATTACAGCGGCGGCATTGTGGTGCGTGACGGGAGCGGGGCCGCCGCCGACACCAGCCTGACCGAAATTTCCGACGTGGCCGCCGTGCGCGTCGACCTGCGCGCCTACCTTAACGGCATCAGCGCCAACCGCCTGGTCAACCGGGTGGTGCTGGCCATTTTGACCATCCACATCATGCCCACGCTGCGGCCGGATTTTGAAGCCACCGCCAAGAGCGCCAACGAGGCCGTGCGCACGGTGCGCCCGGTGATGCAGCCGGTAATGGCCGGCGAAGTCATCGTCCGTCAGGGCGAGCGCATCAGCCCGGCGCAACTGCCCAAGCTGCACGCCCTCCTGAGCCACGAGAGCGAAAGCTTCCACTTCGACTACTTTTTGGGCGTCCTGATCTGTTCGCTCCTGCTTTGCGGCGGCCTGTTCATTTCGCCCACCGGCCGCAAGCTGGAGAGCATCGGCCAGCCGGGTCTGCTCTTTATAGCCTTCCTGGTCGGCTTCAGCGCGCTTCTGGCCAAGGCCCTGTACCTGCTGGGGGCGATGCTGGCCGCCTATACCCCCGGCTTTGCTGGCACCGAGCAGGTGTTCGCCGTACCCGTGGCCGGCCTGGCCGCCCTGGTCTGCACGGTGTTTTCCATCCGCCGCTACCACGTGATCAACGTTCTGCTGGCCCTGTTCTGCACCCTGATTAGCAAGGGCGGGCTCCCGCTGTTTATTTTCTATTTCATCAGCGCCATGTTCGGCTCCTGGTTCACGGCCGAGATCCAGACCCGCAAGGAAGTGATCAGGAGCTTTTTCCCGCTGCTGGCCGCGCTCATTCCGCTCTGGCTGGGCGCTTCCCTGGTTATGGGCGGCGAGCCCGGCCGCTTTCTGACGGAGTTTCCGGCCCTGCTTCTGGGCGTCATCCTGTCGCTCTTCCTGTTCCTGGCCCTGCCGCCGCTCATTGAAATGCTCTTCGGCTTCACCACCCGCTTCTCCCTCATGGAACTCATGAACCAGGAGCACCCGGTGCTGCGCAAGCTCATGTTCAACGCCCCCGGCACCTACCAGCACAGCCTGGTCGTGGCCAACATGTCCGAAATCGCGGCCGAGGCCATCGGGGCGCACAGCCTGCTCTGCAAAGTGGGCGCGCTTTACCACGACATCGGCAAAGTGGACATGCCGCACTACTTTGTGGAAAACCAGTCCAGGGGAGAAAACCCGCACGACCGCCTTACCCCGGCCATGAGCGCCCTGGTGCTTATCTCCCACGTCAAGCGCGGCGTGGAACTGGCCACCCGCTACCGCTTGGGCAGGGAAATTACCGACATAGTCCGCGAGCACCACGGCAACCGGGTAATCCAGTATTTCTACCAGAAAGCCCTGGCCCTGCAGGAAACCGCGCCGGAAGGCGGCCCGGCCGGCCCCCCGGCCAGTTCTTCAGCCAGTCCCGTAAGCAAGGAAGATTTCTGCTACGGCGGGCCGCGCCCGCAAACCCGCGAATCGGCCCTGATCATGCTGGCCGATGTGGTCGAGGCCTCCAGCCGCACCCTGGCCGACCCGACGCCCAGCCGCATCAGGTCGCACGTGCACAATATGATTCGCGGCGTGCTGGCCGACGGGCAACTGGACTCGGTGGACATGACTTTCCGCGACCTGGAACTGGTGGAGGACAACTTCACCATGATTCTCACCGGCATGTTCCATAAGCGCATCGAGTACCCGTGGCAGAAAAAAGCCTTGCCCAAAGGCGAACTGCCGCCCCCGCTTCCGCTCGGCCTGCCAGCCCAGCCGATGGCCTACGCCAGGGAAGCCGTCGGCGGCCCCGCCGCTCCGGCGGAAGCGCCGCCGGCCGCCACGGGCGCCAATGGCGCCAACGGCTCCGGCGGGCGGCCCCGCAGGCAACAAGAGAGCCTCTCCAAATGGCTGGCCAACTGACATGCAGGTGAGCATAACACGCGACCTGTCCACGGCCTGGCTGTTGCCGCTTTCCTCCCGGGAGCTGGCGGCGGCGTTGCGGGCCATGTGGCTGGCCTTCGGCCAGGCGGCCACGGCCGGATTTTCCCCGGACGCCCTGCTGGAATTAGCTCTGGTGGACGAAGCCGAAATGGCCCGCCTGAACGAAGAGAGCCTCGGCTGCGCCGGGCCTACCAATATCCTGGCTTTTCCTCCCTCGCCCTTGGGCAACTCCTCCCTGCCTCTGGCCGGGCTGCTGGCCATGTCGCCCCGGACCATGCGGCGCGAAGCCTGGCTCTACGGCCAGGAAGCGGCGCCTTACGCCTTGCGCCTCATGGCGCACGGGCTGGCCCACCTGCTGGGCTACGAGCACGGCGAGGAAATGGATCTGGCCGCCGCCCGGGCCGCCCAAGCCTCCCTGGCCGCCGTAAGCGCCCAGGCCGCGCCCGGAGAGCCCTGCCATGCCTGACCTGCTGCTTGAAGCTTTCGGCTGGATCAACGAACCGGCCGCCTGGGCCGGGCTGTTCGCCCTGGTGGTCATGGAAGTGGTGCTGGGCATAGACAACCTGGTGTTTATCGCCATTTTGTCCGAACGGGTCTCGCCCAGGCAGCGCGTCCGGGCCCGGGCCATGGGTCTGGCCATGGCCCTGCTTTTGCGGCTGGCCCTGCTTTCGGCCATGTCCTGGGTGATGACGCTCAGGCAGCCGCTGCTTTCCCTGGGCAGCATCGCCTTTTCCGGGCGCGATTTTATTTTGATCCTGGGCGGGGCCTTCCTGCTCTTCAAGGCCACCACCGAGCTGCACGAGCGCCTGGAAGGGGTGCCGCGCTCGCACGAGGGCCGGCGCAGCTACGCCCGTTTCTGGACCGTGGTTTTCCAAATCATGATGCTGGACGCCGTGTTCTCCCTGGACGCCGTGATCACCGCCGTGGGCATGGTGGATCACCTGGCCATCATGATGCTGGCCGTGATTATCGCCATCAGCATCATGCTGCTGGCCGCCAATCCCCTGGCCCGCTTCGTGAACTCCCACCCCACCGTGGTCATGCTCTGCCTCTGTTTCCTGCTGATGATCGGCTTCAGCCTGGTGGTGGAGGGCTTCGGCTTTCCGGTGCCCAAGGGCTACCTTTACGCGGCCATCGGTTTTTCCGTGCTCATCGAGGCTTTTAACCAGGTGGCCAGGGCCAACTACGTCAAACACCAGAAAACCCGTCCCCTGCGCGAGCGCACGGCCGAGGCCATTCTGCGCCTGATGGGTGAAAAGCAGCGTCTGATGGCCGCATCAAGCGGCAATGAGGAAGAGGAGGAAAAGCCGCTTCCGCCGGAAGCCGGGGCCATTGCCGGCGAGGAAAGCTCCATGATCAACGGCGTGCTCAGTCTGGGCAACCGCTCGCTGCGCTCGCTGATGACGCCGCGTAGCGAAATGTGCTGGATAAACCTGAACAATCCGTCCGAACGCATTCTGGCCACCATCGCACAGGCCCGGCACAGCCATTTTCCGGTGGCCCGGGGCGACCTGGACAACCTGCTCGGCATCGCCCGCGCCTCAGAAATGCTTGAGGCCATGCGCCAGCACGGCAATCTGGAGCATTTCGCAAAACTGCGCCCGCCCACCCTGGCCCCGGAAAGCATGGATTCCGTCCGCCTGCTGGCCCTGATGCGCAAAGCGCCGGGCCACGTGGTGCTGGCCGTGGACGAGTTCGGCTCCGTCTCCGGCCTGATCACCCCGGTGGACGTGTTCGAGATCATCGCCGGCGAATTTCTGGAGGACGACGAAAAGCCGGATATCATCGCCCTTAAGGACGGGCGCCTTCTGGTACAGGGCCATGCCGACCTGCACCACCTGGAGCAGTACCTGGACGTGGAACGCCTGCTGCCGCCGGGCGCCGACTACGGCACTGTGGCCGGGCTCCTGCTGGACAAGCTGGGGCACCTGCCGGAAGCGGAAGAAACCCTTGCCTACCAGGGGCTGAAGTTCCGGGTCAAAAGCGTTTCTGACCGGCGGATCGAGGAAGTGCTGGTGCGGCGCCTGACGCCGGAGGAAGATTCGCTCGCCGAAGGGTAGTACCATTGCCAAGAGCAAAGCAAAACTAAGGAGGAGAGATGGAAAAACGCAATTTTTCTGGTATCGGCGAGGATATTTCCCTGCTCGGCTTCGGCTTGATGCGGCTGCCGGTCAGAGACCCGGCCCGGCAGTCCGAGGTTGATTACGAGAAGGCCGAACAGATGCTGGACCTGGCCGTTCAGGCCGGGGTGAACTATTTTGACACCGCTTACATTTACCACGAGGGAGCCAGCGAGCTTTTCGCCGGCCGGGCGCTTTCCCGCTACCCGCGCCAGAGCTACAACCTGGCCGACAAGATGCCTTCCTGGCTGCTGGAAAAGCCGGCGGACCTGGAGCGCATTTTTTCCGAGCAGCTTGATCGCTGCCGGGCGGATTACTTCGATTTTTACCTGGTGCACCGCATCAGCAGCGACACCTACCCGGCCGTGCTTGCAACCCGGGCTTACGAGTTTTTGCGCGAAAAGAAGGAGCAGGGGCTGATCCGCCACCTGGGTTTTTCCTTCCATGATACTCCGCCGCTGCTGCGGGAAGTGCTGGACAAGCACGACTGGGATTTCGCCCAAATCCAGTTCAACTACCTGGACTGGCAGGACCTTCAGGCCAAGGAACAGTACGAACTGCTGGCCGGGCGGGATTTGCCGGTCGTCATCATGGAGCCGGTGCGCGGCGGCGCCCTGGCTTCGCTCAGCCGCGCGGCCGAAGCCAAGCTCAAGGCGGCCGAACCGGACATGAGCATCGCCTCCTGGGCCATCCGTTTTGCGGCCAGCTTCCCCAAGGTGCTTACCGTGCTCAGCGGCATGAGCGATTTGGCGCAGATGAAGGACAACCTGGCCACCATGCAAAACTTCAGGCCGCTCGGGCCAAAGGATATGGATCTGGTGTTCGAGGCCGCGGCCATGTTCCGGGCTTCCAGCACCATTCCCTGCACCGGCTGCCGCTACTGTATGGACTGCCCGGCCGGGGTGGACATTCCCAAGGTGTTTGCCGTTTACAACCAGCATCTCCTCAAAAAAATGCGCCGGCTGTTCGATATTTATTACACCTACCTGAAAGACTCGGAAAAAGCGGATAAATGCGTGGGCTGCGGCGCCTGCCGGCAGCGCTGCCCGCAAGGCATCGACATTCCCTCCCACATGAAGGAAATAGCCGATTTCGCCGCCCAGAAATAAGACGTGATGCAAGCTGGAGCAAGCTGTGCCGGCCGCAACCAGCACAGCTTGCTTTTTTACGCCAGCCACTTGCGGCATTATTGTGCGTTTTCCCGGCAAATGGCCGTATTTTTGCGTAATTGGTCGGTAAAAATATAGTCCAATTGGATGAAGATAAAAAGCGCCGAACCGGCCATAGTGTTTACACAGTTGGCGGATAAAGGCCGGTTCGCGGGTTTTGCCGCGCAAAAATAAACAGCGGCGGCTTCAAGCCGCGCTCCCGAGGTAGGCGTGAGTACGGAAAGAAATTTCAGCACCTTCAGTCACATGGTGCTCTGGTTCGGCGCTTCCATTTCCATTGCGGAAATCATCACCGGCACGCTCCTGGCTCCGCTGGGCTTCAAGCTCGGCGTTCTGGCCATTGTGCTCGGGCACGTTATCGGCGCCTCGGTGCTGTTCCTGGCCGGCCTGATCGGGGCCAGCAGCGGGCTCTCGGCCACGGCTTCGTTCCGTATTTCCTTCGGCCGCTACGGCTCGTACGGGTTTTCCGTCCTGAACATGCTCCAGCTCCTGGGCTGGACGGCCGTAATGATTATGAGCGGCTCCAAGACCCTGGACGGCATTTCCCGGGTGGTGGCCGGCTACCAGAACGAGCGGCTCTGGTGCCTGGTGATCGGCGGCTTGATTCTGATTTGGATTTCGCGCGGCCTCAAGGCCATTTTCCGCGTGCACACCTTTGTGGTCATGGCGCTGTTCCTTTGTTTCATGGTGCTGGCCTTTAACATTTTCACCGCGCCGGCCCCCGCGGGCGGGGTGGATACAGGCTCTTTCGCCGCCATCAGCTTTGGCGAGGCCGTGGAGTTCAGCGTGGCCATGTGCCTTTCCTGGCTGCCGCTTATTTCCGACTACTCGCGCACGCTCAAAAAGCCAATCAGCGGCACGGCGCTGGGCGTGGCCTGTTATTTTTGCGGCGGCGTCATCATGTTCACCGTGGGCTTGGGCGCGGCCCTGTTCGCCGGCACGCCGGAAATCAGCGACATGCTGCTGGCGGCCGGGCTGGGGGTGGCCGGCTTGTTTATCGTGGCTTTTTCCACCGTTACCAACACTTTTCTGGACGCGCACTCCGCCGGGGTGAGCGCCGCCAACATCAACCCCCGGGTGAACGAACGGCGGGTGGGCGTCTGCGTGGTCGTGCTGGCCACCATTGTGGCCCTGTGCGTGCCCATGAGCCAGTACGAGAACTTTCTCTACCTGATCGGCTCGGTGTTCGCGCCGCTCTTCGCCATTTTGCTGGTGGATTTCTTCGTGTTCAAGCGGCGCGACATCGGCCGCTCCCTCAACGTGAAAAACCTGGCGCTCTGGGCCATCGGCTTTGTTATCTACCGGGCGCTCATGTCCTACAGCATCGTGCTGGGCATGACGTTCCCGGTTATGCTGATCATCGGCCTGCTCTGCTTCGCGGTGAACAAGGCGATTGCGCTGAAGGCGCGGCGGCAGGGCGCCCGGAGAATATGTCTGGAAAATGAGCCCGGAAAATAAGCTTGACAAAAAGCTCTGGCCGGAGCATGTCCTCTATAGAGAATTTTATCTTCTATAGAGAGCAGGCATGATCTCCGTTAACGAAATAGTCGCCTTTAACCTCAAGCGGGTGCGCCAGGAGCGCAATCTGACCCAGGACGAGCTTTCGCGGCTTACCGGGGTGAGCCGCAGCATGCTCTGCTCCATTGAACGCCGCGAAAAAAGCCCGACCGTGGCCGTGCTGGAGCGGCTCTGCAACGGCATCAACATTTCCCTGGCCGAGCTCACCTACACCCCCACGCCGGAAATGAGCGTGCGCACGCGCGCCAACATCAAGCACTACGGAGCCTGGGAAGGCTTCGAGGCTTTTTCGCTGTTTGAATACGACCCGGACAAGCGTTTTGAAATCCTCTGGCAGGTGGTCCAGCCGCATTCCGAGCGCAGTTCCGAGGCGCACGAGGCCGGAGTGCGTGAATACATCATCTGCGCCAAGGGCGTCTTCGGCGTGCAGGTGGGCGAGGTCACGCTCCAGCTCCAGGCCGGGGAAGCGGTGCAGTTTTTGGCGAACTACCGCCACCGTTATTTTAACGCCACCGATCATGAAGCCACGTACCTCATGGTCCTCTACCACGAATAGGCAGGTCAGACATGAAAGTTTACGCCCTGCGCACCACCCGGCTTATTTTCGGCCTGTTCCTTTTCGGCCTGGGCTCCTTTCTCACCATCCAGGCCAACATCGGCCTGGCCCCCTGGGAGGCCTTCAGCATGGGCCTCCACTATCTGACCGGCCTGTCTTACGGCAACGTGGTGGTGCTCTCCGGCCTGATCATCGTGGGCATGGACCTGCTCTGCAAAGAGAAAATCGGCTTCGGCACCTTCCTGAATGCGCTGCTCATCGGCACCTTTGTGGACGTTATCGCCTGGTTCGAGGTCATTCCGCAGATGCAGAGCTTCTGGGCCGGGCTGCTCATGATGTTTCTGGGCCTGTTCGTAGTCTGCCTGGCCAGCTATTTCTACATCGGGGCCGGGTTGGGCTGCGGGCCGCGCGACGCGCTCATGGTGGCCCTGTGCAAGCGTATGAACCGGGCGCCCGTGGGGGTGATCCGCAGCGGCATGGAAGGCACGGTGCTGCTCATCGGCTGGCTGCTCGGGGCCAAGGTGGGCCCGGGCACGGTTATCTCCGTGTTCGGCATCGGCTTTATGATCCAGTTCACCTTCAAGCTGTTGCGCTTTGACGTCAAGGGCGTGATGCACGAGAACATTATCGACACCAGCCGTGAACTGGCCCGGTTGACGCGCAAAACCCGTCCGGCCCGCCCGCCGGATCCGCCGGCGGTTGAAGCTGCGGACAAAACCGAATAGCAAGCTATTCCTCTTCTTCCCTGTCTTCCTCTGCCCGGTCCTCAAACAGCCGGCCGCGCACGATCACCCGCCGGCCGAACTTGTCGCGCATCCGGTCCAGGGCCTGGTCCAGGGCCCGCTCCTTGCGCGTATCCAAATCCGGCGGCAGGAGCGCGTCCGCCGCCTTCTTTTTCCCGGGGAGTTCAAGCCCGGGCAGGCTCAGCTCTTCCTCCGCCCGCTCCCCGGCCGGCGGAGCGCTCCCCTCGCTTTCATGAACCAGGTTTGCGACCCCCAGGCCAATCAGGCGCAGCTTCATGCGCGGGTTCAGTTCTTCCAGCAGCCCCGCCCCCAGTTCATAAATGACCCGAGTGGAATCGGTCGGGCCCGGCAGGGAATGGCTGCGCGTCACCAGGGTGAAATCGGCGTATTTCACCTTCAGCGTTACTGTGCGGCCCCGGTAGCCCGCGCGGCGCAGTGAGGCGCCCACCCGTTCCGCATGGCGCAGCAGCCAGGTTTTCAGCTCTTCCCTGTCGCCCGTGTCTTTTTCAAAAGTAGTTTCCGCGCTGGCCGACTTGGGCGCCGCAAAAGGCTCCACCTCGCGTTCGTCCCGACCGTGGCAGCGCTCGTACAGCGCCTTGCCCCACTTGCCGAAGCGCCGCACCCAGAACTCCTCGCTGTAGGCCTGGGCCTGGCCAACGCTGGTCAGGCCC
>JAISDX010000009.1 GCA_031264465.1 Deltaproteobacteria bacterium
CGGCCGTACTTCCCGGCCGACTGCCAATACCCGGTGACACCGCTTGAGGAAAGCGACCTCACGCGCGAATGGCTCAGCAACGACCTGAACGTGGTGCTGGCCGACAACCTGGAAGCCGCCCTGGAATTCATCCGCGCCCACGGCAGCGGCCACTCCGACGCCATCCTGACCGAAAGCATGGAAGCGGCCGAGCGTTTTGTCAGCGAGGTCGATTCCGCGGCCGTGTACGTGAACGCCAGCACCCGCTTTACCGACGGCTCCGAATTCGGCCTGGGCGCGGAAGTGGCCATCAGTACCCAAAAGCTGCACGCCCGCGGCCCCATGGCCTTGGAAGCGCTCACCACCTACAAGTGGATCGGCCACGGCGACTATACCAGCCGGGGATAAGCCAGGGCGGCGTTTTCTTAAGGCGCACAAAAAACAGCCCGGCCGCCAAAGCAGCCGGGCTGTGCAGTTTAACCGTGGGCAGGCCAGGGGTTATTCCTCGTCTTTGCCTTCTTCCATCTTCTGCTTGAGCAGGTCGCCCAGGAGGGTCTGGCCGGCGCCGGTGTCGGCCCCGGCGGTACGGAAGTCCTTGGCCGGCTTTTTCGGCCTGGCTTCGCTTTCTTCCTTGAGCTGCTTGATGGAGAGGCCCAGACGGCGTTCCTCGGCGGAAACGTGAATGACCTTGGCTTCGATCTGGTCGCCTTCCTTGAAGAGTTCCGAGGGGCTCTTGATCTTCTTGCTGCTGATTTCGGAAACGTGCACCAAGCCTTCAATGCCTTCCTGCACTTCCACAAACAGGCCGAAGTCGGTAATGTTGGTGATGGTGCCGGTCACGGTGGAGCCCACCGGGTACTTGTCGGGCACGTAGCTCCAGGGGTCTTCCTGCAACTGCTTGATGCCCAGGGTGAACTTTTCGTTTTCCTGGTCCACGGTGAGCACTTTGGTCTGGACGATATCGCCCACCTGGAAGAGCTCGTTGGGATGGCGGATCTTTTTGGTCCAACTGATGTCGGAAACGTGAATCAGGCCGTCAATGCCGTCTTCAATGCCGATGAACATTCCGAACTCGGTAATGTTCTTGATGGCCCCTTCCAGGATGGTGCCTTCAGGATACTTGACGGCCACCACTTCCCAGGGGTTTTCCTTAATCTGCTTCATGCCGAGGGAAATGCGCTTTTTGGAGGGGTCAACGCCCAGAACCACCACTTCCACTTCGTCGCCGGCATGCACCATCTGGGAGGGATGGCGGAGCTTGCGGGTCCAGGACATTTCGGAAATATGCACCAGGCCTTCCACGCCGGGCTCCAGTTCAACAAAGGCGCCGTAGTCCACCAGGTTGGTAACCTTGCCCTTCATGACCTGCCCTTCGGGGAACTTGCTGGTGATGTCCTGCCAGGGGTCTTCCACCAACTGCTTGAGGCCGAGGGAGACTTTATTGTTGTCTTTGTCAAAGGAGAGAACCTTGAGCTGGAGTTCCTGGCCAAGAGAAACCAGTTCCTTGGGGTGCCGGATGCGCTTCCAGGACATGTCGGTGATATGCAGGAGACCGTCCAGGCCGCCCAGGTCCACAAACACGCCGTACTCGGTCACGTTCTTCACCCGGCCGACCACCACCTGGTTTTCCTCCAGGGTGATGAGCAGATCCTGGCGCTTGGAGTCGCGGTCCTCTTCCAGCAGCACGCGGCGCGAAACAATCACGTTGCTGCGGCGGCGGTTGATTTTGAGTACGCGGAATTCGTACTCCTGGTTGACCAGGGCGTCCATGTCCGGCACCGGGCGCAAGTCCACGTGCGAACCGGGCAAAAAGGCTTCCACGCCGCCCAGATCGACGGTGTAACCGCCCTTGATGCGGCGCAGGATACGGCCCTTGCACACGCCGTTCTGCTCGAGAACGGCTTCAAGCTGGTCAAAGACCTGCAGGCGCTTGGCCCGTTCATACGACAAGATAATGGAGCCTTCCTGCTCATTTTTGCGCACCACGAACACATCGACCTTGTCGCCCACTTTAACGGCCAGGTTGCCGGAAGAGTCAATGAACTCCGACGCCGGAATCTGGCCTTCGGACTTGAAATTCACGTCAACCAGCACATTGTCCGGGTCTATGCGCACCACTTCGCCCTTGACTATGGAGCCTTCCTCCAGGTCGCCAAAGTCGGGGTTCAGGTAGTTTTCCAGAGCGCTTTCAAAGTTCATTTCGCCGTCAAGGCTCAGTTCATGTTCCGGGTTTACAGTCATTAGGTTATTCTCCTCACCGATAAATTCCTACAAAAGGTTCGGCTCTAATATCAGAATCAAGGGCGATAGACAATACGTAAAACGGCTTTTCTCAAGCTTTTTTGGCGGAAACGGCGTTTTGGGCATTGGCAAAATTTCCGGATCAAGGCATTATAATTTGTTGCCGGTGTTGCCGCCCTGGCGGTTCAAACGCCGGCCGGATCAGCCCGCCGCAAGTTTTCAGAGTTTAAAGGGAGTCCACGCATGTCTTTACGCCAGCGCCTGAACCTGGGCGGCGAGCCTGTGTTCCTCATGGACGGCAGCGCCTACGTCTTTCGGGGTTTTTACGCCAACCAGAACATGAGCCGGGCCGACGGCACGCCCAGCAACGTGTTGTTCATGGTGCTGCGCCTGCTGCTCAAGATCCTGCGCGAAGAAAGCCCGGCCTATTTCAACTTCGTGCTGGACGGCAAGGGCAAGAACTTCCGGCATCGCCTCTACAGCGAATACAAGGCCCACCGCCTGGTCACGCCGGAACCCCTGGCCGCGCAAATCGCCCCCCTGTGCCGGGCGGTGCGCGATTTGGGCCTCCATCTGACCGTTTCCGAAGACTGCGAGGCCGACGACTGCATCGCCTCGCTGGCCTCCCGCTTCGCCAAAACCAACCCGGTGGTCATTATCGGGGCGGACAAAGATCTGAAACAATGCCTGGCCCCCAACGTGTACATCTGGGACCCCTCCGGCAAGGACGAAAAACTCGCCTCGCTGGAGAGCTTTACCGGCGAATGGGGCTTTGAGCCGCGCTACTGGCCCGACTACCAGGCCATCGTGGGCGATTCCAGCGACAACATCCCGGGCGTGCCCGGCATCGGGGCCAAGGGCGCGGGTACGCTCCTGCGGGAATTCAAAGGACTGGAAGATATTTTCGAACGCCTGGCCGGCGTGTCCCCGGCGCTGCGCAAAAAGCTGGAAGGCAACCGGGAAAAGGCCCTGCTTTCCCGCGCGCTCACCACCCTGAAGCTGGATACCTGCCGAGCGGTGAGCCTGGACGACCTTAAGCCCGCGCCGCCCCGGCAGCCGGAGATCCTGGATTTCATGAACGCCTGGGAACTGCGTTCCCTGTCGCGCGAACTGGCTTCGATGCTGCGGATCAAGAGCGCCGTGCAGTCCTGGGCGGACGTTGCCGCGCCGGAGCTTTCCCTGGCCGGGGCGTTCGGGCGTCTGCCCAATTCCGGCCAGGGTGCCGCCGCCCCGTCCGCTTCCGGCTCGGCTCCGGCCCGGCCGATTCCCGTCCCGGCTCTTGGCCCGGCGCCCGGCCCGGCCGAGTCAACCGGCGCCGGCAACGCGGCAAATTATGCGGCGGCCGGACAAAACAGCCTGCTTGATTTTTCCGTCCGGTCTTCCGTCGAGGGAGTCGCGGTCCTTGCGGATACCGAAGGCGCGGCCGCGCTTTCAGGCGCCGGGCCATTGGACAAGACCGCCGGGCTGCCGCCGGGCGCCGACCTGGCCCTGATTTTCGCCCGCGATTTGAGCGGCGATAAAAACGACCCCCGTCTGCTCCTGAGCGACGGCGCAACCGAAGTGCTGCTCAACCCGGACGATTTTCCGGCCAACGCCTGCGCCGAACTGACGGAGCGGCTCGCGGAAAAGCGCCTGACCGCCCCGGAGTTCAAGGC
>JAISDX010000048.1 GCA_031264465.1 Deltaproteobacteria bacterium
GCCCGGGGTGGAAGGACACGCCGCGGCTGCCCAGGTAGGCGATCATTTTCGGGATGAATTCCGCCGCGATGTCCTTGTGGATGATGGCGGTTTCCACCGAGTTGCAGGCGCTGGGCCGCTGGATTTTGGCGTTGGTCAGCACCGGCAGGGCCCGTTCCTGGTCCACGCTTTTGTCAACGTAAATCTGGCTCAGACCGATGCCGCCGCTGATTACCGGGATGCGCGAATTTTCGCGGCAGAACTTGTGCAAACCGGCGCTGCCGCGCGGGATCAGCATGTCCACGTATGCGTCCAGTTGCAGGAGGGCGCTCATGAGAGCCCGGTCCGGGTTGGTGATGGCCTGCACGGCGGCGGACGGCAGGCCGTTGTTTTCCATGACGCGCTGGATGAGCTTTACCAGGAGCTCGTTACTGTGCACGGTTTCCTTGCCGCCGCGCAGGATCACGGCGTTGCCGGTCTTGAGGCAGAGCGAGGCGATGTCCACGGTCACGTTGGGCCTGGCTTCGTAAACCGCGGCCACCACGCCCAGCGGGGTGGCGCGGCGCATGAGCCGCAGGCCGCCGGCCAGAGTGCGCCCGTCCAGCACTTTGCCCACCGGGTCTTCCAGCCCGGCCACATGGCGCAGATCGGCGGCGATGCCGGCAAGGCGCTCGGGGTTGAGCAACAGCCGGTCCTGCAACGAAGCGCTCATGCCGGCGGCCTTGGCGGCTTGCAGGTCGGCAGCGTTGGCGGCGCAAATTGCCGCCTGTTCCGCCAGGAGCAGGCCGGCCAGCTCCAGCAGCACGGCGTTTTTACGGGCGGTGCTCAGACTGGCGAGTTCGCGGGCGGCCGCCTTGGCGGCCCGGCCGGTTTCAAGTAACGGGTTGGGATGCGGCATGGCTATACTCCTAAAAGAATAAGATCATCACGGTGAACGGCTACCGGCCCGTGTTCGTAGCCGAGCAGCGCGGAAATTTCATTGGAATGGCGGCGGGCGATTACCGCCAGGGCCTCGCTGTTGTACCGGGTTACGCCGTGCGCCAGGTCGTGCCCGTCCGGGGCGACCAGGCGCACCACCGCGCCGCGCGGGAATTCGCCGCGCACTCCGGTAATGCCCTTGGGCAAAAGCGAGCTACCACGGGAAAGCAAAGCCTTGGCCGCGCCCGCGTCAATGGTCAGTTCACCGGCCGGCGGCGCGCCGAACAGCCAAAGCTTGCGGCTTTCCAGCGGGCTCTGGCTGGGGGTGAACGCCGTGCCCACACTTTCGCCGGCCAAGAGGCGCCCGATCAGCTCCGGCCGCCGGCCGGAGGCGATAACCACCCTGACCCCGGCCCGGGTGGCCACTTCCGCCGCCTGAATTTTCGTGCTCATGCCGCCGGTGCCCAGGCCGGTGACGCTGCCGCCAGCCAGGCGGCGCACGGAGTCGTCAATATTGACGATTTCCGGGATCAGCCTGGCGTTGGGGTCCGAGCGCGGGTCGCTGGTGTAGAGCCCTTCCTGGTCGGTGAGGAGGAGCAGCAAATCGGCCTGGGCCAGCACGGCGGCCAAGGCCGAGAGATTGTCGTTGTCGCCCACCTTGATTTCACTGGCGGCCACGGCGTCGTTTTCGTTAATGCCCGGCACGATGCCGTAATCGAGCAGGGCCTGCAGCATGTCACGAGCGTTCAGGAAGCGTTCCTTGTCTTCCAGGTCGGCCCGGGTGAGCAGCATCTGGCCGATATGCGCGCCATAGATGCCGAAAAGCTGTTCCCAGAGTTGAATGAGGCGGCTCTGCCCGACCGAGGCCAGCATTTGCTTGGCCGCGGCCGTGCCGGGCAGCTCCGGCCAGCCCAGGTATTCGCGCCCGGCCGCGACGGCGCCGGAAGTAACCACAATTACCCGGTGCCCGGCTTCGCGGGCCAGAATGCACTGGCGCACGATTTCCACCATGCGCGCCCGCTCCAGGGAGCGGGTGCCGCCGGTAAGCGTGCTGGTACCGAGTTTGACGACAACAGTCAGTTTGTCCATGGCATTAGAACTTTGCGGGTTAAGTTAAAGCGGGTTCCAACCATAGAGAATCGCCGCCCCGAAAGCAAGAGGGAGAATACCAACGGCAGCCGGCCCTAAAACAGGCCCAGAGGGGTGTCGTCGTTCTCGTCCTTGGGGAGGTTGTTCTTCACCTCGTTCGCCACGTTGCCGATGTGGGTCCTGACCTCGCCGGCCATGTTGCTCACATGGCTGGCCACGTTCTGCACCGCCGGGAACCTGTCCAGCAGCGCGTGCAGTTTGTCCAGGGCCACGCGTCGGACCGAGAGCGGGTCTTCCGTTTCGTCACCCGACGCGGGGCAGGCGGGGCGCACGGGCATAAGGCCGAGGGCCTCCTGCAGTTTTTTGCGGTCATAGCCGACAATACGAACGGAGCCGTCGCCCAGCACGGTCAGAGGCAGTTCCCCTTGCGGGCTGAACCTGGCCAGCACGTCTTCCGCCTCGTCCCGGTCGCGCCCCTGAAGGGAATTCACGTCAATGTAGACGAAATCCACGTTGCGTTTTTCCAGGTACAGCCTGGCTCCCTTGGAGTACAGACAGTAGCTGAGCCCCAGCATGGTCACTTTGCCGGTCGGAATGGACCGGGCGGTATTATTTTCCATAAGTGAAATTTCTCTCAATAATTATGCCAGTTTGTCGGCGATGACGGACGAAACCGCCCGCATGAATTCGGACAAATCGCGCTCGGTCAGGCGGAGCCTGTCCGGCCAGGCCAGGCTGTACTCGGCCTTCGCCCCCAGCGGGAGCGCGGCGGCGGAGTCGGCGGCGGCGAACTGGGCCAAATCCAAGTTGCGTATATCCCAGCGGATTACCAGAAGTTCTCCGCCCAATTCCAATTCGATGCGGTCGTCCAGTTGCCGCCAGACCAGGTGGTCGGCCCGCAGGCCGCTGGCGGCCAGGGCGCGGCGCATACTTTCCAGGCCTTCGGCCACTCCCGCCAGCCTTGCGGACCGCAGGGCGGCAAAATTGTCCAGGGCTTTGCGGCCGGTTTCCTGGACGGCGCGCCGGCGGGCGATTTCGTCCTGGAGCATGTCGGCCGGGCCGATTTTGCGGCGGCGGCCGGCAATGAGCCAGACGATGGCCGCCAGCACCAGCACGCCCAGAATCAGGTTTATGTACATAAGCGCAAACTACCCGTTTCAGTCCTTCAGCACGTCTTCGGTGCTGGCCGCAATGGCGCTGACGTTCTCGTGCGACTCGGAAATGGCCCCGCCAATATCCACCACCATGTCCGAAATGCCGCCCAGGGCGGTTTTGGCGTCGCTGGTGGCCCGGATGATTTTCGAGGTGGCTTCCTGCGTTTCCCCGGCCAGGGTGCGGATGGCGTCGGCCACCACCGCGAAGGAGCGTCCGTGCTCCCCGGCCCTGGCCGCCTCGATGGAGGCGTTCAGCGAGATCATGTGGATGTTCGAGGCGATTTTGTCGATATCCTTGGCCATGGCGTCGTAAACGCCGATCATCGCGTCCACGTTGCCCACGTTATGCACGATCTTGTCGGACATCTCCTTGATGTGCATGATGTCTTCGCGAATGGACTGGATGGACCCGGCGGTGTGCTGCCGCCAGCTTACCACCGAGTCGTGCTTGTGCGACATGTCCACGTATGCTTTCTGGATGCACTGGATGCAGTTGTGCGGGAAGTTTACCTTCTTGACTATTTTTACGGCCATGCCCCGGCAGGTGTCCGAACCGCAAGCCCCGCAGTTGAACTGGCGGGAAGACTCGTCAGGCTTGCCGAGCTCCTGGAAAGCCTTTTCCAGCGCCACCTCGGTTACCGGTATGCAGCGCACCGGCTTTGGCGCGTAGCGGCGGATAAAGTCGGGCAGGCGCAGGTCATGGTCGAACTTGGCGTACAGTTCGTCCATATATTCGTGCCCGCGCCCGGTTATGTTCTGGCGGACCTCGTCCATGGAGGCGTTGACCTCGAAAAACGATTTTTCGTGCTGGCAGCCGGTGCCCAGGTTGCAGCCTTCCGGACAGTTCAGCACGTCAAAAATGGCCGGCAGGTGGGCCGTGTTTTCTTTCCCGAAAGCGTCCAGGGCGCCGTACACCACGGCCTGGCCTTCGCTCTTGTCGATGCGCAGGTCTTTGCCGAGCATGTACTCCACGTTTTCCTTAAGGCCGCCGGGCATGGAGTAGATGGCTCCCAGGCCGGAGTCGACATGGTCGAAACCGCTCCCCTGCCGCGGCAGGGCCAGCTTGTTTTTCTGGATATACTCGGCCAGGCGGGCGAAAGTGATGTTGTAGGAAACCAGGTCGCCGGTCTCTTCAAACTCGTTGGCCTTGGCGATGCAGGGCGAGATGGCGGCGATTTTTTCGGTGACGTTCTGGTAGCGGCGCATGTAGATGGCCGTGCAGAGCATGGGCGAATGCACCGGCGAGAGGTAGGGCAAAAGCTCGTTGCGGTAGTGCAGGATATAGTCGACAATGGCCGGACAGGGCTGGGTGATCAGGCTTTTGGGGTTGTTTTTCTGGATGTAGCGGATATACGCCCAGGTGCAGATGTCAGCGCCCAGCGAGGCGTCGTAAATTTTGTTCACGCCTTTCTGGCGCAACAAGGCCAGCACCTGGTCCCACTGCCCCAGATTGGTGCGGCCGGCCGGGGCGCAGAAAATAGAAATGCGTTCGCCCCGGGCGAGGTCCGCGAAAAAGCGCTCCGTGTCATCGACAAAAGATCGTGATCCGTGACGGCAGACCAAAAGGCAGGCTCCGCAGGCAATGCACTTGCTGTTGTCCACCTTTACTTTTGTTTTCCCCTCTTCAATGTAGGCGATATTCGCCTCCTCCACCGGGCAGGTGCGGATGCAGCGGTTGCAGCCGACGCACTTGTCCAGGTCGTTCGTAATCAATTTGCGCATTTATTGTCTCCGTAATTAACGCCAAACTGGTTTTACGACAAAAAACCCGGCTGCGTACAGCCTAGCGCTGATGACTTTATTAATCAACTAAATATGTTATTATTTGTTGTTGTCAGCCGGGGCCGCCCCGGCAGGCCGCCGGCCACCCCGGGCCGGCCCCGGCCGGAGTTATGCCTTGACAATACGGTGCCGCCGCCCCTAAAAAAGATGCATAATTTACCGCTCTCACACCTGCGGCAGGGGTCCTGATCTCAAGGCGCGGCCCGGACGCGGAAAACGTTGCGGAAAGCCGCGCCGAACTGCGAAATTTTAACGAGTGCACAGATACAGGGAGAAATGAATGTCCAACGGAATTGTATCCCAAAGAACCTACGCGCTGGTCGGAACCGGCGGATGCGGCAAAACCAGCCTGGCCGAAATGTTGCTGCTCCAATCCGGCGTTGTCAACCGCCTGGGCAAAATCGAGGAAGGCACGACCGCCCTTGATTATGAACCGGAGGAAATCAAACGGCGCGGCAGCATTCAGCCCTCTTTCGCCACTTTCAACTGGAACGGCGCCCGGCATTGCCTCATGGATATCCCCGGCGACGGCAACTTTATCGGGGATCTGGACATCCTGCTCACCGCGGCCGACTTTGCCGTGTTTACCCTGGACGCGGTGGACGGTGTGCGCCCCCTGACCAAAAAACACTGGCAGGCCATCCAGAAAGCCGGCATCCCGTCCTGCTGCTTTATCAACAAGCTCGACCGCGACCGGGCCGACTTCGACATGGCCTTTGACGGCCTGGCCTCGCTGGGCATCCGCCCGGTGCTGCTTTACGCCCCCATCGGCGCCCAGGCCGACTTCAAGGGCCTGGTGGACGTTCTGGCCAACAAGGCCCTGTTCTTCCAGGCCGACGGCAGCGTCAGGGAAGCCGAAGTGCCGGCCGACATGCAGGACGCCATCACCGCCATGCGCGACACCACGGTGGAAAACATCGCCGAGAGCGATGAAGTGCTCATTGAAAAATACCTGGAAGAAGGGAGCCTGGCCGAGGCGGAAATTTACGACGGCCTGCGCCAGGGCGTCAAACGCGGCGAACTGGTGCCGGTAATGGCCGGCGCGGCCTTGGAAAACAAGGGCGGCGCGCAGCTTTTGCACCTGATCGATCAGTACATGCCCTCGCCCCTGGAGCACGAACCCTGGCTGGACGCTGCGGGCGCCGAACTCAAGAGCGAAGAGCACGGCCCGGCCGTATGTTTTGTTTTCAAAACCATTGTGGACCCCTTCTCCGGCCTGCTCAGCATGGTGCGAGTCCTTTCCGGCAGCATCAACAGCGAATCTTCCCTGAAAAACTCGCGCAGCGGCGACATGGAGCGCCTGGGCAACCCCATTCTGCTCACCGGCAAAACCCAGACCCCCACCAAGGACACGCTCGGCCCCGGCAGCATCGTGGCCCTGGCCAAGCTCAAGAATACCCGTACCGGCGACACTCTGGCCTCCGACAAGGCGAACTTTGTCATGCCCTGCCCGGGCACTCCGCCCCAGCTTATCTCCTATGCCCTCGCCCCCAGGGAAAAGGGCGAGGAAGACAAAGTTTTTTCGGCCATCCAGAAGCTCATTGACGAAGACATCACCTTAAAGCTCTCCCGCACCGAAGAAACCGGCGAAATCCTGCTCAGCGGCATGGGGCAACTGCATATTGAGCTTGCCGTCGAGCGCGCCAGGCGCCGCTACAAAGTGGACGTGGCGCTGAACACCCCCAAGGTGCCCTACCGCGAAACCATCAAGGGCAAAGCCCAGGTGCAGGGACGCCACAAAAAGCAGTCCGGCGGGCGCGGCCAGTTCGGCGACTGTTGGGTGGAATTTGAACCTTTGCCGCGCGGCGCCGGTTACGAGTTTGAAGACGCCATCGTGGGCGGCGTGATCCCGCGCCAGTATATTCCGGCCGTTGACAAGGGCATTCAGGAAGCCTGCGGGCGCGGCTTTCTGGCCGGCTACCCCCTGGTGGACTTCAAGGCCCGGCTCTACGACGGCAGCTACCACAACGTGGACTCCTCGGAAATGGCCTTTAAAATCGCCGGTTCCCTGGCCTTCAAAAAAGCCATGGACAGCGCCAGGCCCGTCCTGCTGGAACCCATCGTCACCCTGACCATCTCCATTCCGGACGAATATATGGGCGACATCATCGGCGACCTCTCCAGCCGCCGCGGCAAGGTGCTGGGCTCCGACTCCGTTTCCGGCATCACCGAACTCAAGGCCCACGTGCCCATGAACGAAATCCTGCGCTACGCCCCGGACCTGCGCTCCATGACCGCCGGCCAGGGCGTGTTCACCGCCGAGTTCTCGCACTACGAGGAAGCCCCGGCCCCGGTGTCCGACAAGGTCATTGCCGAGTACAGGCTGGTTAAGAAGGCCGACGAAGAATAGAAAAACCGGCAAAACCGCAACGCCCTCTGCAAACTGATGTTTACAGGGGGCGTTTCTTTTTATACCTTCTGTGTCTTGCCCATATCTGCAACCGAATGCCAGCACGGAGCATTTCAATGAATTTTCAAAACCTTATCTTCACCCTGCAACAATTCTGGGGGCGGCAAGGCTGCGCCATCGTCCAGGGCTACGATCTGGAAGTGGGGGCCGGCACCTTCAACTGGGCCACCTTCCTGCGCGTGAACGGGCCGGAACCCTGGAACACCGCCTATGTGGAACCCTCGCGCCGCCCCAAGGACGGCCGCTACGGCGACAACCCCAACCGCTTGCAGCATTACTTCCAGTTCCAGGTAATCATGAAGCCCTCGCCCGACAATATCCAGGAGCTTTACCTGGACAGCCTGCGCGACATCGGCATCGACCCGGCCCTGCACGACATCCGCTTTGTGGAAGATGACTGGGAATCGCCCACCCTGGGCGCCGCGGGCCTGGGCTGGGAAGTGTGGCTGAACGGCATGGAGGTGAGCCAGTTCACTTATTTCCAGCAGGTGGGCGGCGTGGAGCTGCACCCGGTGAGCGTGGAAATCACCTACGGGATGGAGCGGCTCAACATGTACATGCAGGAAAAGGAATCGGTCTACGACCTCCAGTGGAACGATGAATATACCTACGGGCAGCTCTACCGCCAGAATGAGGTGGAGCAGTCCGGCTTCAACTTTGAACACAGCGATCCGGACTTGCTCCTGCGCCACTTCGCCGACTTTGAGCGCGAAGCTAAACGCCTGCTCGAGCGGGGTCTGGTCATGCCCGCTTACGACTATACCCTGAAGAGTTCCCATACGTTCAACCTGCTGGACGCCCGCGGCGCCATTTCCATTTCCGAGCGCGCCGCCTATATCGGCCGGGTGCGCAACCTGGCCATGGGCGTCGTCCGCCTTTATACCCAGCAGCGCGAAGCAATGGGCTACCCGATGCTTAAAAAGTAAGAAGGAAAATCTTATGTCGGTTTTCGTGCTTGAAATAGGAACAGAGGAACTGCCGGCCCGCTTCCAGGGCCCGCTGGAGGCCGAACTGCGCGACAGGTTCACGGCCGGGCTGAACGCCGCCGGCCTTGAATCCGGCAAGCTCGCGGCTTACTGCACGCCGCGCCGGGCCGTGCTTTACATTGAAGGCCTGGCCGGTAAAAGCCGGGAAAGCGAAGATCTGGTTACCGGCCCGCCGGTCAAGGCGGCCCTGGACGCCGCCGGCAAACTCACCAGGGCCGGCGAGGGTTTCGCCAAAACCCAGGGCGTGGATTTGGCCGAGCTGTTCACCACCAAAACCGGCAAGGGCGAATACCTGGCCGTGCGCAAAAAGACCGGCGGCGAAACGGCGGCGGCCATTCTCGGGCGGCTCTGCCCGGAGGTGATCTGCGCCCTCGCCTTCCCCAAGCGCATGCGTTGGGGCAACGGCGGCTTCAGCTTCGCCCGGCCGCTGCGCTGGCTGCTGGCCCTGCTGGACGAGGCGGTGCTGCCCTTTGCCGTGGGCGGAGTAAAGAGCGGCCGCCAAACCCGCGGCCACCGCGTGCACGGCCCCGGGCCGTTTGAGCTGGACAAGGCGGACAATTATTTCGCGCTCATGCGCGAGCGGGGCCAGGTGATTGTGGACCCGGCCGAGCGCCGCCGGCGGATCATCGAAGGCGGCGACGCCCTTGCGGCCGAAATGGGCGGCCAGGTGCTCTGGAAGGACGGCCTGCTGGACGAGGTGCAGGGGCTCTGCGAGCACCCGGTGCCGCTCCTGGGCTCCTTTGACGCCTCGTTCCTGGAAGTGCCGCCCCAAGTGCTGCTCACCAGCATGGAATCGCACCAGAAGAGTTTCGGCCTGATCAGCCTGAAGAACGGGGCTCTCCTGCCCAACTTCCTGACCGTGCTGAACCTGCGCCCCCCGGACGAATCGCTGGTGCGCAAGGGCTGGGAGCGCGTGCTGCGCGCCCGCCTGGAAGACGCGCGCTTCTTCTGGAAGAGCGACCTGGCCGCCGGCTTTGACGCCTGGCTGGACAAGCTGGACAAGGTCATTTTCATGAACAGGCTGGGCAGCCTGGGCGACAAGACCAGGCGCCTGTCCGCCCTGTGCGGCTGGCTGGCAGGCGAATTCGCCGGCCAGGCGGCCGGCGGCGAGCTGGAACAGGCGCTGGCCGAGCGGGCCGGCCGTCTGGCCAAGGCCGACCTGGTTACGGACATGGTGGGCGAGTTCGACAGCCTGCAGGGGATCATGGGCGGCATTTACGCGGCCCGCCAGGGCGAAAGCCCGCTGGTGGCCGAGGCCCTGGCCCAGCAGTACCTGCCGGCCGGCCCGGACAGCGCCCTGCCCGCGAGCCTGCCCGGCGCCGTGCTTTCCCTGGCCGACAAGGCCGACACCCTGGCCGGCTGCTTCGGCCTGGGGCTGATCCCCACCGGCGCGGCCGACCCCTTCGCCCTGCGCCGCTGCGCTTTGGGCATCGCCCGCATCCTGGAGGAAAAGAAGCTGCGCCTGGACGTGCGCCGGCTGTTCCGCAAGGCGCTTGAGCTCTATGGCGACAAGGAATGGAAGCTCAAGCCGGACGAAGCCCTGGCCGCTCTGAACGAATTTTTCAGCCTGCGCCTGAAAAACCTCTTCATGGCCCAGGGCGCGGAAACGCTGCTGGTGGAAGGCGCGCTGGCCGCCGACTACAGCGACGTCTGGGCCGCCTCGGCCCGCCTGGCCGCCCTGCGCCGCTTCAGCGCCGGGGCCGATTTCGCTTCCTCGGTGCTTACTTTCAAGCGGGCCGCCAACATCATCCGCAAGCAGGGGCAGGGAGAGCGCCTGGACGGGCGCTTCAAGGCCGAGCTGCTGCGGGAGGCGGCGGAAA
>JAISDX010000061.1 GCA_031264465.1 Deltaproteobacteria bacterium
AAAAACAAGGTTTAGGCGAAAGTAGCACGACTGGGAGCGGCAAGCATCAAAAAAATCAAGAGGGAGGCTGAAAAGCAAAGCGCTGTCGCTAAAAACCACGCGCACCCGCCCTGGTCAAATCTCATTTTTGACAAAATCGGCACGCATCAGGCGCGGTAGCCCTGGACGCAAAAGTCAAGGGCCTTGACGCCACCCGCGAAAATGGCTATCTAAAAATCAAACAGGCCGGTTTGTGCGTAAACACTCCCCGGCCTTGGGGCAATCCCCCTGTGTTTGGTAACACAAGTTTCAGGCCCCGGTATGGAGTTCCATTCCTGCCGGGGCCTGAAACGTTTAGCGGTTAAACCGTTTTACTATCCAAGCCACTATGATGCCCGCCGCTATCGCGGCCATGACGTCAAGCAGAAGGTGCTCCATGGGCGGCACCTCCTTATACTGAGACTCGGAGGATTGCCCCACGGAGTTTGTACCCCGCGTTCCAGCCGCCGTCAACGCTGCATTAATAATTCCGTTATATTTGCCTGTTATAATCCAGGGCTCTGGCTACATCCGTGATCAGCCTTTCCCTGGCAGTCGGTTCATGGTCGTATTAAGCTGCTCCTCCTGCGGAAACAACGGCAAATAGCGGTAGGAGAAGCTCAGCAAAATGGCCCCGTAGGCCAGCACCATCAGGCTGGGCGCCCACTCCACCCAGTTGGGAAGGTAAAATTCCCACTTTTCAAAGGGCATGACCGGCTGGGCCAGGGTCTGCACCGTGACCACGTAGCGGTTGAGGCACACTCCCAGGCAGGCCAGGAGGGCGGCCGGGTAAAAGAACAGCGGCCGGTTGCGGGTGGCGGCGAAAAAGAGCAGCAGTCCCGGCAACAGGCCGCAGACGAAAATTTCCACGGGCAACAGCCAGAAACCGTGGCCCCAGCCGCCGAACATCTGCCGGAAGCTCATCCCGGCCTTGGCCGAAAGCCCCAGCGCCCACCAGAGCGTATCCGCAATTTTGAAGAAAATGTAGACGAGAAGGAGCGTACCGGAGACTTTGCCCATGATGCTCTTCACGTCCCAGCTCACCAGCTTGCGGCCGGTGAGCTTTTCCATGAGCGAGCACACCAGTACCGTGAAGGCCGGGCCCGAGGCAATGGCCGAGAGCACGAACAGGAAAAAAGTCCAGGGCCAGATGAAAAAACCGTCGCGATAGGCGAAGGGCCGCGCTTCCAGCACTCCGAACATGCCGCCCAGCGAACCCTGATGGAAGGTGGAGAGAAAAGCCCCCACCCCGGCGAACACGGGCATGAACAGGTGCAGGTTGCTGGCCAGCAGCCGGAAGAAGGCCACCCGGTGCAACTGGCGCTGCTCCAGCACTAGCGGGACATATTCGATGACCAGGACAAGGCAGTAGCAGGTGATGCAGAAGATCACCTCGGCGAGCATGGAATGCACGTTGGCGTGCCAGTAGCCGAACCAGGAACGTAGCGGCTGGCCGATATCCAGCGCCAGCACCAGCATGGCTCCGGTGTAGCAGATAAAGCCGATGATCACCGCCAGGTTGACGATGTTCCTGAGCTGGTCGATGTTCAGGATGTAGCGCAGCAGCCCGGTGAAAAACGCCCCGGCTCCCAGGGCGATGATGGCCAGGTCGAAGGCGATCCACAGGCCGAAGCCGAAATAATCGTCCAGGGCGGTAACGCCCAGGCCGTAATAGAAAACCAGAAAGCAGGCCGCCAGCCCGGCCAGCAGAAGCAGGCCCAACGGCGCCAACCACCCCAGGAACACCAGGAACGAGCAGCGCGGGCAGCCCCGGGGGAAGAAGTCCGCGTCCCAGGGCAGGTTGTAGTTGATTTTGAACAGGTTGGTTTTCATGGCAGCGGCTTCTTTTCGTCCGGCAGGTAATTGTCGCCTTGGCGGCGCACCCAGGCGCGCCTGCTCAGGTAATAAACCTGTGGTTCGGTGCCCAGGCGCTCCAGCAGCCGGAAAGCGCGCTCGGATCCGGCCAGTTGGTGCACCCGGTGGGTGGGGTTGTGCAGGTCGCCGAACACGATGGCCCCGCTGGGGCAGCTCTCGGCGCAGGCCGGCAGGTAGTCGCCTTCGCGCAACCGGCCCGGTTCGCGGTTTTCCAGCCGGGCCAGATCTTTGGCCCACATGAAGCGGTGGTGGCAGAACGAGCATTTTTCCACCACGCCGCGCGGCCGGACCGAAACGTCGGGCGTGATGGTCTTTTCCAGCCCCCGGGGCCAGACCGGATCCTGCCAGTTGAAATAGCGGGCGTGGTAAGGGCAGGCGGCCATGCAGTAGCGGCAGCCGATACAGCGCGGGTGAATCTGGCTGACAATGCCGCCTTCCTCGTTTTTATCCGTGGCCGTGACCGGGCAGACCGAGGCGCAGGGGTAAGTGCCGCACTGTTGGCAGGGCCGGGGCAGGTAGGCCAGGTCGTGGTCGGGGAAGGCCTTGCCATTGGAAAGCTCGTACACTACAAGCCAGTTGAGGGCGCGCCGCTTGTCCGAGGCGTCGCTCACCGGGGCGATGTTGTTTTCGGCCTGGCAGGCCACCATGCAGGCGCCGCAGCCGGTGCATTTGTCCACGTCGATGGCCATGCCCCAGCGGATCTTGAACTCTTTGAGCGCGATCATGCTCATGCCACAACCTCGACCGTCACCTCGGTTTTATGCCAGGTCATCAGCCCGCTGCCTTCCTCCGGCTCCGGGCTGAACAGCTCGCAAATGTTCGCGCCCTTGCCACGGCTGTATTCGTCCAGGGCGCTGTGGCCGAAGCCCAGATAAGCGCCCAGGCAGTCGTCGGCGATGCCCTCAAAAATATTGAACCTGGCCGTGATCGCGCGCCCCGTATTCCCCCCAGTGTTCCTAACCGCGTTCCCATTGCCGCCGGCCGCCCGGACGGACACCCGGGCGTCCTGGTAAAGCCCCAGGGCGCGCGCGGTGGCGGAGTTGGCGAAAACGTACATCTCGCCGCCTTTGAGCTCCTTGGCGCGCAGCGTTTTCAGAGCGAAGGGCGGAATGCCGGTCTGCGGCGTGCCCAGCGCGTTGCGGCAGAGCGGGGCCAGACCGGCCCGGCGCCCGTTGGAGCTTGCGCCGCGCGCGGCGCGCAAACTGCGGAAAAGCAGCTTGTCAAAAACGCTCAGGTCGCAGTCGGCCGCTTCCAGCTCCGGGGCCGGGCGCTCGAAACTCTGCCCCCGGCTGAGGGAAATCCAGCTCAGGGACATGTCCTGGGCCTTCTTGCGCAGCACGGCCTCGTAATTTGCCGGCAGGCCCATGTCCAGGGCGGCGGCCAGCTCCAGAATCACGTCAGCGCCGTGGCGGCACTGCCCCGGCGCCTCGGCCAGGGGGCGGGCGAGCGCGTAAAATACTTTGCCGCAGCCGAGCGGGCTTTCAATGTCGTCCAGCTTTTCCAGGCCAAGGGGCGTGGGCAGCACCAGGTCGCACAGGGCGGCGGTCTCGTCCATGAAGGGAGCGAACGCCAGCTTGAAAGGGATGGCGCGTATTTTGTCGGCCAGGGCGGCCGCGCCGGGCAGGGCGTAAGCCGGGTTGGCCTCGTAGAAAATGGCCAGGTCCGCTGCCGGGCGTCCGCCCCAGCCGGTCAGTTCCCGCACGATGTCGCCACGGTAAATGTCGGCCCGGCCGCGCGCTCCGGGCAGGGCGGCGGTGTGCAGCGGCACGGCCGTAAGCGGGCCGCGCAGGAGCAGGTTAAGCAACAGGCCGCTCAAGGCCGGGCCGCAACCCGCGCCCTGCCCGAACTCGGAGCCGCACACCACCAGGGGGGCGGCGGCCTGGGCGAGTTTTTCGCACATCTCTTCCAGGCGGCGCGGTCCGAGGCCGGTAACGGCGGACACATGGGCGGGGTCGAACCGGGCCAGGCCGTGCTCAATTTGGGCGAAAGCCGGGTGGGCGAGTTTTTTGCCGTGCGTCCGCGCCAGGACGTTGGCCAGGCCCAGGGCCAGGCTGGTTTCGCTGCCGGCCCGGATGGGCAGCCAACCGCCGCCGGCCCCGGCCGCCAGCGCCGCCGTCTGGTTCTGCACCGGCCCGGCGTAGTAAAGCGGGAAGCCTTTTTCCGCGCCTTTTTCCGCAACGATACGCCGGTTGCGCATCACCGTGCCCCACGCTTCCATAATGTTGGCGCCAATGGCCAGCACCAGGTCGGCCTTTTCAAAGTCGTAGCCCGCCTGGCTGCTGTAAGGGAGGCTGCTGTCCGCGTAGCGTGCATGCTGCCAGGCCAGCGACTGGCATTGGGCTTCCGAGGGCATGAAGAAGATTTTTTCCGAGCCGCGCGCGCGCAAAAAGGCGGAGAGCACGGCGCTGCCGCTGCCGCTTTCGTCGCCGCACAGGCAGAGGAGTTTTTCCCCGGCCGCTTCCAGCTTGCCCAGGAGCAGGGTTTTGGCTTCCGGCCAACTGATCGGGCTGTGGCTGCCCTCGGAGTTGCGGCGCAGGGGAGTGGTCAGGCGGGAGGGGCTGTACAGCAGTTGCGGTTCGGCCGCGGCCAGGGGCGAAATGCCGCCGCCCAGCGGGTGCCCGGCCTGGGGCAGGACGCGCAGGACCCGGCCGTTCAGCAGCCGCACCTTCAGGCCGCAGCCCGAGGGGCAGAGCTTGCTGGTGCTGAGTTCGTAAGTGTTCTCTCCCTTGGGGTTCGCCGGAATCCAGGGCCAGTTCTGGGTCCAGACGGAAATATCGTCCAACAACTGCCAGGGCAGGGGGCTGAAGGCGATGCCGGCGCCGAGGCCGGCGCTGAACCCGGCGGCGCATTTCATAAAGTCGCGTCGTTTCATTCCGGCAGTCCTTTACTTATGGCAGGTAAAGCAGGCATTGTTGGCGGCCGTGAGGTCCCGGTGGTCCGGATTGGCATGGCAGCTTTCGCAGTCGGCCATTTTCATGGTGGACTTGCTGTAGCCGGTCAGGCGGTTTTCCTTGTAGGGCGCCGGCTGGTCCAGAGCTTCGACGGAGGGGTGGCAGTAGCCGCACAAATCTTCCGGCTCTTCCCATTCCGGGTGGCAGCCCATTTTCTGGCAGGACTTGATATCGTGCGCCGCGTGGCTGAAAAAAACGTTGTCAGGCTGCTTCTGGTGCACCAGCCAGGGGACCTTCTTTTCTCCGGTCGCGTACTTTTCGATGTACTCGGCTTCGGCGCGGCTGTCGCCCCTGGGCGTGTCGTGGCACTGCAGGCAGTCCTCGGTGCCGGGAATGCCGCTGAAACTGCCGTCCTCGCGCAGGTAGTGGCAGTCGGCGCAGTCGAAAAGCTCAAGGTGGCTGGCGTGGGTGAAGGCCACCGGCTGCGGGATCTCCCGGTACATCAGCGCCGGGAACAGCCGCCAGCCGAGGCACAGGGCCAGCGCCAGCCCGAGAAAAAAGCCGGCAAAGACCTTGGCCTGCCTGCCCGGCCCGGCGGCCCGGAACCGCTTGTTTTCAGAATGTCTTGGCATGATGTGGAATTGAGTGAGCTCCGCCCCCGTATCTGCGCACCTTACCGGAAAAGGGCATTCTTTCAAATGGATTTCTTTGGCGGTTGCGCAAAAATTCACAATTACTTTTCGGCGGCTTGAAAGCGTTGCCGGCCGTGGCCTGGCTGTCGTTTATGGAAACGGCGACAGCAAATCGCGCAAGCGGGGCAGGGTTTTGTCCTTTTCCGAGAGCTGCGGCGCCGCTATCGGCCAGTTGATGCCCAGGTCCGGGTCGTTCCAGATGATGCCGCCCTCCAGGTCCGGCGCGTAGGGGGCGTCCGCCTTGTAGAGCACTTCCGACCCCGGCTCCAGCGTCAGGTAGCCGTGGGCGAAACCGCGCGGCACGAACAGCCGGTGCTTGTTCTCTTCGCTCAGGATGAAGGAATGCCATTGGCCAAAGGTTTTGGAACCGGCGCGCAAATCCACGGCCACGTCGAAAATGGCGCCGCGTATGGCCCCGATGTACTTGGCCTGGGTCTGGTCCGGTTTTTGGAAGTGCAGCCCGCGCAGCACCCCGGCCTGTTCGGAGCGGGCCTGGTTATCCTGGACGAATTCCGCCTTGAGGCCGGCTTTTTCCATAAGATCGCGCCGCCAGGTTTCCATGAAGAAGCCGCGCGCGTCGCCGTGGGCTCTGGGCATAACCAGCACAAGTCCCTCAAGGCCGGTCCGTTCAAACTGCATCGGTGTAGCTCCTGGTAAAATTCCGCCGCTTAATAATAAAACCCGAAGGCCGGCCGGGTCGACTCGGCGCGGAGCCGGTCCAGTTCGGCCAGGGAACCGCTCAGGAGTGACCAAAGCCAGGATTTTTCCTTGGGCGGGCCGTCCAGGTATTCGTCGGGTTCGCCGTCCAGGCCGCTGCGTTTTTTCAGGAGTTCCCAGGCCAGGGCGCTGTCGCCCAATTCGTCCACCAGGCCCAGGCCGAGAGCCTGCCGGCCGGTGTAGGCCCGGCCGTCGGCCAGGCTTTTGACTTTGTCCAGCGGGAGTTTGCGGGCGGCGGCCACGTCTTCCACAAAGCAGTTGTGCATGTCCTGCACCAAGTCCTGCAGGTAGGCGCGTTCGTCGTCGCGCAGGGGGCGGAAGGGGGTGCCGGCTTCTTTTAATTCGCCGCTGGCCAGGCTTTGCGCGTGGATGCCCAGCCAGTCGAACAGCTCTTTCATCTCGGTGAGTTCCATGCGCACCCCGATGCTGCCGGTCAGGGTGGAGGGGCTGGCCACGATGTAATGCCCGGCCATGCCGGCGTAATAGCCGCCGGAAGCGGCCGTCGAGCTCATGTAGGTGAGCACGGGTTTTTTGGCGGCCAGGCGGCGCAGGCCGGCATAGATTTCCTGCGCGGGCACCACCGCGCCGCCGGGGGAATTGACGTAAACCAGCACGCCGCGCACGCTGGGGTCGTCCTCCAGTTGCTTGCACCATTTCAGCACCGGCTCGGAGTCGAGAATCATGCCTTCCACCCGGACCACGCCCAGGCGGGCGCCGGCAAAGGGCCCCTGGCTGGTGACATAGGCCGCGATGACTCCGGCGATGTTCAGCAGCAGGAACAGGCTGAACAGGAGGAGCAGGAAGAACAGAATCGGGTGGCGGCGGAACCAGCTCTTTGGCGGCCGGACCAGTTCCCGCAGCAGGGCGGCGGCCGGGCAGCAGAACGCCGGCGCGCCGGCGGGAGCCGTTCCGGCAGAGTCCGGGCCGGCGGCTGCGGGGGCAGTTGCGGGGGCGGGCGCGCGCCGGGCGGCGGCCGGGTCCAGTTCCAGGCGCTGCGGGCCCCGGGCGCCGATGGTGGCGGCGTTTTCAGGCGCGTCGGCCCGCTTGGCCTGTTCCGCCGCTGCGCCGGCGTCGCGTGTCAGTTGGTCGGACATGCGGCTCAGCCTTTGGCGGCCCGTTCTTCAAGCACGGCCACGGCCGGCAGGGTCTTGCCTTCCAGAAACTCCAGGAAGGCGCCGCCGCCGGTGGAAATGTACGACATTTTGTCGGAGAGCCGGTACTTTTCCAGAGCGGCCAGGCTGTCGCCGCCGCCCACAATGGAAAAGGCGCCGCTGTCGGCAATGGCCCGGGCCACGGCCTGGGTGCCCTGGCCGAACTGGTCGAGTTCAAAGGCGCCCACTGGCCCGTTCCAGAGCACGGTTTTCGCGCCGGTAATCAGCTCGCGGTACTGTTGGGCCGTGGCCGGGCCGATATCCAGGATCATATCTTCCGGCCCCACCTGGTCCGCTTTCTTGATCGTGGCCGGGCTGGCCGCGTCAAAAGCCGGTCCGACCGCCACGTCCAGCGGCAGCGGCACCTTGACGCCCTTGGCTTCGGCCAGTTTGAGGATGCGGGAGGCCGCGCCGGCCAGTTCCGGTTCGCACAGCGATTTGCCCAGGGCGTAGCCTTTGTCCAGCAGGAAGTTGTTGGCTATGCCGCCGCCCGGGATCAAAATGTTCACCTTGTCCAGCAGGCTCTCCAGGATGGTCAGCTTGGTGGAGACCTTGGAGCCGCCGATAATGGCGGCCAGGGGGCGAGCCGGGTGTTGCAGGGCTTTGCCCAGGGCTTCCAGTTCAGCCACCAGCAGGGGGCCGGCACAGGCCAGCGGGGCAAAGCGGGCCACGGCTTCGGTGGTGGCCTGGGCCCGGTGAGCGGTGCCGAAGGCGTCCATCACGAACAGGTCGCAGAGCGCGGCGTAGCGGCGGCCCAGCTCCGGGCTGTTTTTCTTCTCGCCTTTGATGAAGCGCACGTTTTCCAGCAGCACCAGTTCGCCGGGTTTCAGGCTTACGCCGTCGAGGTAATCCTTGACCAGCCTCACTTCCCGGCCCATGAGCCCGCTCAGGCGCCCGGCCACCGGGGCCAGGGAGAATTCCTCGCTGTATTCGCCCTCGGTGGGGCGCCCCAGGTGCGACATGGTCATGACTGTAGCCCCGGCCTTGAGCGCGGCCTCCAGCGTGGGGATGGAAGCGAGGAGGCGCGCGTCGCTCTTCACCTGCCCGTCCTTGACCGGCACGTTGAGGTCCTGCCGGACCAGCACCCGTTTGCCCTTCAGATCCAAATCCGTCATTTTAAGCACTGACATGGTAGACTCCCGCATAAAAGCATGATTTAATTATTATCAGGCAATATATCCCTTTTGCCGCGCGGCGTCCATACGGCCGCCGGCTTGCGGCCGTTCGGAGCTTGCCCGGAAAAAACGGCGCCGCGCCAGCCGGACGGCCTTCAATCATTTACAACAAAAGCTGTAATATGCTAGGCTTGAGGCCAGTTGAATAAATAATAATTTCTTGATTTTTCAGGCTGGTAAATACTTGCCGCCCGGCCTGGGAATAGAAAAAAAGCCGCTTTGGTTTTTTGGCTTGCTTAATTTATTATCAGGAATTATTACTAATAAATACTTACTATTTCACTGCCAGTGCAAGGAGGTTTACAATGGCTGAAATGTTTGAAGTTTATAAGTGTCGGCATTGCGAAAACATTATTACGGTCGCCCGCGCCGGGGCCGGCGCGCTGGTCTGCTGCGGCGAAAACATGACGCTGATGAAAGAAGGCTCCAGCGACGGCGCCCTGGAAAAGCACGTGCCGGTAATTGAAAAAACCGCCGCCGGCTTCAAGGTTAAAGTCGGCACCGTGCCGCACCCCATGGAAGCGGAGCACTGGATTGAATGGATTGAAATTCTGGCCGACGGGCGCAGCTACCGCAAGTTCCTGAAGCCCGGCGAAGCTCCGGAAGCCGAGTTCTGCATCAAGGCCGACCAAGTTGTCGCCCGTGAATACTGCAACAAGCACGGCCACTGGAAAGCCTAGGGCCTTTCCCCAACAATCTGACTGCGCCAAGCAGCTATCATCAAGGAGAATCACCATGCAAAAGTACGTATGCAGCCTCTGCGGCTGGGAATATGACCCCGCTGAAGGCGAACCCGAGTCCGGCGCGGCTCCCGGCACCCCGTTCGACCAACTGCCGGACGATTTTGTCTGTCCCGTCTGCGGCGCCGCCAAGAGCGATTTTGAACCGGCCTAGCGTGTTGCAATAGGTTGGGTAAAACTCCATAATGGCGGCACGGCCGCCTTCCGAACCAAGGCGGCAAACCTGAAAATCCGGCGGAGGCGGCTTCGGAGGCTCGGCCTCCGGAGCCGCCTCGGGAAAGGAATTTTTAATGAAACCGGTAGAGATAAAAAAAGACGTTTTCTGGGTTGGCGCCGTGGATTTCGGCTGCCACAACTTCCACGGCTACTCCATCGCGCCCCGGGGCACCACTTATAACAGCTACCTGGTGCGCGATCAAAAGAACGTGCTTTTCGACACGGTGCAGGCGCACCACGCCGAAGACATGCTCACCCGGCTGCGCCAGGTGATCGACCCGGAAAAGATCGATTACATCGTGGTCAACCACCTGGAACTGGATCACGCCGGCGCCCTGGCCGAACTGGTGCGGGTGTGCAGGCCGGAAAAAATTTACTGTTCCAGCCTGGGCCTGAAATCCATGGCCGGCTACTTCAATATGTCCGGCTGGCCGGTACAGGCCGTGAAAACCGGCGACACGATCAACATCGGCAGGCGCAACATCCACTTTGTGGAAACCCGCATGTTGCACTGGCCGGACAGCATGTTCTCCTACCTTCCCGAAGACAAGCTTTTGATCAGCAACGACGCTTTCGGCCAGAACGTGGCCGCCGGCTGCCGCTTTGCCGACGAGTTCCCGCGCGCCGAACTGGAGCGCGCCATTGAGGAATATTACTACAACATCGTGCTGCCGTTCTCGCCCCAGGTGCTCAAGACCCTGGCCCTGGCCGCCGAACTCAAGCTCGATATCGACATGATCGCCCCGGACCACGGCTTCATTTTCCGCGGCCGGGAAGAGGTGAGCTATATCCTGGAAAAATACCGCGCCCTGGCCGAGCAGAAACCGGCCAAAAAAGCCTTGATTTTTTACGACACCATGTGGCACAGCACCGAAAAGCTGGCCTATTACGTCGGCTGCGGCCTGGAGTCGGTGGGCGTGCCCTACCGCGTCATGTTCCTGAAAAACCACCACCACAGCGAAGTTCAGACCGAACTGGCCCGCTGCGGCGCCGTTATTGCCGGCTCGCCCACCCACAACAACGGCATTTTGCCGCCGGTGGCCGCCCTGCTCACCTACATGAAAGGCCTGCGCCCGCTGAACCGCCTGGGCGCGGCCTTCGGCTCCTACGGCTGGTCCGGCGAATCCGTGAAAGTGCTGCACGAGTGGCTGGCCGGCATGGGAATGGACATGCCCGCCGAGCCGGTAAAGTGCGCCTGGAGCCCGGACCGGCCGGCCCTGGACGCGGCTTTCGCGTTGGGCAGGAAAGTCGGCGAAGCGCTGGCGGCCAAGTGCGGCGCCGACTGTAAATAACTAAGCCGGATCGTTATAAAAACAGGCCGGGGGGCAACCGTTCCCCGGCCTGTTTGCAAGCTGAACCGTAGTTTCTATGCCAGCCCGTCTTCTTTAAGAATAGCGTGATAGATATCCAGGATGGCCCGCAGGCGGTTTTCCGGCGCATAGGCCCGGCCGGCCTCCAGGTTGGCGGCGGCGGCCCGTTGCAGCAGGCCGGGGTTGCCGGCCATTTTCAGCATCCGGGCGGCCATTTCGTCCACGTCGCCGGCCTTGAAGGTGAATTCCCGGCCGATCATGTCGCGCACGTCGCCCACGTCGCTGCCGATGACCGGCCGGCCCAGGCGCATGGCTTCCATGATCACGTTGGGCTGGGCTTCAATAAAATATGAAGGAAAGACGTACAGGTCGAAAATCTGCACGTAGTCGGCAACCTGCTCGGTGCGCGGCAGCAGGCGGACCTGGGGCGCCAGCCCCAGCTCGTCGCACAGGGGCTGCCATTTGGCCGGGGTCACTCCCACCAGCACCAGGCTGGAGGGCGGAAGCGCGTCTCTGGCTTTGGCGTAGGCCCGGAGCAGGCGCTCCACTCCCTTTTCCGGCTTGTCGTGGGCGACGTCGCCGAAAACCATGTGCCCGGCGGGTATATGCAGGGCGGCGCGCGTTTCGGCCGCGCTCCGGCTGGTTTGCAGCCGCTCCGGCGGCAGGGCGTTGTTGATCAGGTGCCGGCGCTTTTTCCGCCAGAGCAGCGGCAGTTGGGCCGCGGCCAGGCGGGAGTTGCTTATATAGGCGCGGATGCCGGGCAGCAGGTAGGGAAGGGGGTTGCCGGGCCGGTTGGTCACCCCGCGGTGCGCCGCGCAGACCACGGGCAGCCCCTGCAAGCGCCAGAGCGTGCCCAGGTAGCCCAGAAACTTGACGGCTAGGTTGTGGAAGGCGTGCACCACGGCGCATTCGCCCGAGCCTTTGGCCGGCAGGAGCGCGCGCAACGTCCGGTTTACCGCCGGCAGAGCGCGCAGCTTGCCGGGCGGCAGATCCACCCAGTCCAGGCTGGGGTCGATTTTGCGCAACTCGCTTTCCGGGTAGCTGACAAAGCGCACCCGGTGCCCGGCCGCGCGCAGGGCTTGGGCCTGGTAAAGGGCTTGCCGCGCCCCGCCGGTGGCCAGCCTGGCAGTGGACATGATGATGATGTTCATAATCGGGCGGATTGTAAACCGCCTGAATAAGCTTTAGTCAGCCTGTTCGCCGTTGCCTGGTTTTCTGGCGGCCCGTTTGGGGGCGGCTTTTTTGGGCGGCGTTGCGGCGGCTTCCGGCGCGGCCGGCTCAACCTCCGCGGCCGGAACCGCCGGGGCTGCCGGAACTGGCCTGGGCACGGCTTTCGCCGGCGCGGCGGAGCCGCCGGAGCTGGCGGCGGCCTTTTTGCGCCGGTACAGGACTATGGCCGGCCCCGAAACCAGGTAGGCAATGAAGATGGAGAAGCCGAAAATGCGCGGCGATACGATCACCAAGGCGAAAATGACGGCCGCGGCCACCAGCAGGTTGAAGGTCTTGACTTTGAGGTCGCCGAATTCCTTGAAGGCGAAGTAGGGAATACGGCTGACCATGAGCAGGCCCAGTACCAGGGTGAGGAAGAGCGAGAACCAGGTGATTATCGTGTTCACGCCGGCCGGCAGGTACTGCTGGAACAGCACCAGGCAGGCCAGGGCGCAGGCCGCGGCCGGTATGGGCAGCCCGGTGAAGTACTTTTTGCTGGCGCTGGTGCCGGCCATCACGTTGAAGCGGGCCAGGCGCAGCGCGCCGCAGGCCATGAACAGGAAAGCCACGGCCAGGCCGAGGTTGCCCAGGCTCTGCAACTGCCAGAAATAAACCATGTAGGCCGGGGCGGCCCCAAAGGCGATGGCGTCGGCCAGCGAGTCCATCTGCACGCCGAAGTCGCTGGCGCTGTGCGTCAGGCGGGCCACCTTGCCGTCCATGCCGTCCAGAAGGGCGCTGATCAGAATGGCGATGGCGCAGCCGTTGAAGTTGCCGGAATGCGCCAGGATCAGGCCGTAGAAAGCGGAAAACATGCTGCCCAGGGTAAACAGGTTGGGCAGGATATATACCATCTTGTTAACAGGTTTTTTTGCTTCTTTTTCAGCCATGGTAACCGCCTGTGTTATGGTTGTTTATTGATGATTTTGCGCGCCAGGACGCTCTGCCCGGCGTAAACCTTTTCGCCGATCAGGACGCTGGGGGCGTAGCCGGGCGGCAGGTAGAGATCGACGCGCGAGCCGAACTTGATCATGCCGAAGCGCTCGCCGCGCGTGAGCTTGTCGCCTTCGTCCATCCGGCAGACGATGCGTCTGGCCACCAGCCCGGCAATCTGCGCCATTTGCCACATATCGCCGTGCTCGTCGCGAATGGCGTAGCAGCAGCGCTCGTTGGCGTCCACGGCCTTGTCAAAGGCCACGTTGAAAAACTTGCCGGGAATATAGAGAATGCGGGTTATTTTGCCGCTTACCGGCATACGGTTCACGTGCACGCTGAACACGTTCATGAACACGCTGATGCATTGCCGCTGTTCGCCCGTGAGCGGGTCGGCCCTGGTTTGGATGCGGATTACCTTGCCGTCGGCCGGGCATACCGCCAGGTCCGGCCCGCCGGGTACGACCCGTTCCGGGTCGCGGAAAAAATGCAGGGCGAAAATGAACAGGAGCAGCATGACCAGGGCCGGGGGCCACCAGTCCAACAAGGCGCAAATCAAGGAGGAAAATCCGCTCAAAAGCAGGATGGGCAGCCCTTCCGGGGTCAGCCCGGCTGACGGTTCGCGCATAAAAATCCTTAAGTTCCGGCCGCGCTTGTCCAAGGCGGCTGCGTGTTTTATTTACCGGGGCGCGGGCGGCGGCGCGCCCGGCTGAAGCGGGCCGTATGGGACAGGTTGCGGCGCTCCACCCTCGTCTATTGCTTCGTTTATCATAAAAAAAACAGAGAATAAAGAGATATGGATTCGATAATCCGTCTGGCCGACTGGCCGCTTCCGCCGTAGGTCTGCGGACAAAAGGAAAGCGCCGCCAGGAGGAAGTGGTAGCGGCGCTTTCAACAGTGAGGGACTTGCGGCCCCGTTGGCAGGTTTTGGTTGCGAGGGATACGTCTTTCCGGTGCTGCCATGCAGCCGGCCAGACTTTTCATGAACCGATGAGCTAATGCAGACTCACTCATCTTGCCTTCTATCAAGCATTAAGCGTGCCATGTAAAAAATATTGAATAAGATTAGCGGAATATCTAAAAAATGGAAAATTGCTCAGACCATCTGGCGCCTGAATAAGGCCGGTATTTGCACTTTTTGTTTAGATTATAAACTAGTTGTGCAAAACATGTGCAGATATGTGCAAAAAAGAGCCCCGGACTGGCTCAGACCACAGGCGCGGGGCTCCTCAGGATAGGAAACGCAGATTAATGAGGTTTTTTGTTCCTTTATTTGAAGGATCTGCGGAAAAGCTCTTCAATGGCCTTGCGGCCGTTGGCTTCCAGGAAGCGGGTACCGGTACCGGTGAACAGGCGTTCGGTCACGCTGACGTTTTCTTCTTTCACCCAGGCGGCATCCCAGCGGAACCAGCCGTTTTTTTTCTGATCGAACACCAGCAGGCGCTTGTTGCAGATTTTGGAAAATTCGGCGCCCCAGCCGGTGCCGCCTTTCACGGTGTCGTCTTCCACAATTTCACCCACCACGAACACTTCGTGGGCGCTGGAAACCTGCCAGCAAATGGATTGCAGCACCTTGCGGAAGAGCGGGGCGCTGGTGTACTGGCGGTTCATGAGTTTGGAGACGTAGCTCAGGCTCACGTCTTTCAGGGCCAGCTCTTCGTTGGTGAGTATGCGCAGACCGCGCAGCCGTTCCACCTGGTGCCCTTCAAAGCTGAAGTTCACTTCCTGAAGGCCGTATTTTTCCGCCATTTCGCCAAAGCAGGCTTCGGCGCCGGCGGCGCCGCCGCTGTATAAAATGCATTCGCCTGGATTAAGCATCGGATAACTCCATGGATTTTTTTAGCCGGGTTCACCCGGCCGTTTACTATAGAAATTGATTGCGAGACAGCGCTTAGTGTAATAACAGCGGTGCGTCAACCTGAACATTACAATAGGCAAGCGTTTTTGAAAAGCAAGAGCTTTCATATAATCACTCTGGGCTGCAAAGTTAACCAGTACGAATCCGAAGCCCTGCGCGAAGCCTGGCTGGGCGCCGGGCTCCGCGAACTGCCCGCGCCGGACGGGGCGGATTTCGTGCTGATCAACAGTTGCGCCGTCACCGCCAGAGCCGTGAGCGACCTGCGGGCCGCGGCCCGCCGGGCGCGCCGCGCCGCGCCCTCGGCCCAGGTGCTGGTTACCGGCTGCGCCGCCCAGGCCTTGCCTGACGAATTGCGGGAACTGCCGGTTGACGCCCTGGTGCCCCGGCAGGCCCAAAGCGGCTTGCTGCACCGCTTTGACGCGGCCTGGCCGGGCGCGGCCGCGCCCGAAGCATCGGTTTTCCCGCCTTTTGCCATCAGCGATTACGCCCGCAACCGCGCCGTCCTGAAAATTCAGGACGGCTGCTCGCAACATTGCGCATACTGCATCGTACCCCAGGGGCGCGGACCCTCGGTAAGCCGCCCCTGGCCGGCCGTGCTGGCCGAAGCCGGCCGCCTGGTGCGGGCCGGTTTCAGGGAAATCGTGCTCAGCGGCGTGAACTTGCGCCAGTACGGCGCCGACCTGCCGCAAAAGAGCGACTTCTGGGAGCTGCTCCTGCGCCTGGAAGCGGCCTTTGCGCCGGAATTCGCGGCAAATTCTCCGGAGCAGGCCCCCCGCCTGCGCTTCCGCATCAGCTCGCTGGAGCCGGGGCAGCTTGGCGCCAAGGCCCTGGACGCGCTCGGCCGCAGCCGCCTCACGGCCCCGCAGTTGCATCTTTCCCTGCAAAGCGGCAGCCCGGCGGTTTTAAGAAAAATGAACCGTGGACATTACGACCCGTCCGATCCCGCCGGCCTGGCCGCCTTTTTGCGGGAATTGCGCGGCCTCTGGCCGCGCTTCGGGCTGGGGGCGGATTTTATCGCCGGCTTCCCCGGCGAGAGCGAGGCCGAGTTCGCTGAAACCCTGCGGCTCAGCGAAGCGCTCCCCCTTACTTACGCCCACGTTTTTCCCTATTCCCGCCGGCCCGGCACCGCCGCGGCCCGCTTGCCCGGGCAACTGGCGCGGGAAGTAAAAAAAGAACGCTCCGCCCGGCTGCGCGCCCTCGTCGCCCTTAAAAAACAGGCTTTCCTGCGCGATCAGCTCGGCCTCGAGCGGGTCTGGGTAGTGCCGGAAGGCGGCAAACCGGGGCGCGGCGTGAACGAGTTTTATTCCGATTGCCGTTTTATCCCGGCCTCACCCGCGCCCATCCCACCGGCGGCGCGGGCGGGACAGGAAGACCGGAGGCTGGTGCCCGCCCGTCCGCTCGGTCTGGAGCAAGATTGCCTGTTGGTTGAAAAATTAAGCTCTGGTACCATGTAACGCTTAAATTTGTTGATAAACTCTTTTGAGCTTAATCCTGGCGTCTGCCGTTCTGAACTGCCGGTTTACCGGCCTATGCCCGGCGTTACGCTGCTTTTCCCAAGCTGTGGAAATACTCCGCCAGGATCGTAGGCGCGCGGTTGACTACCATTGGTTTCATCTTTATAAAGAAAATATGGAATTTCAAGAAAATTTGAAGGAGTGCCTATGAACCTGGCAAAAGTGTCCGCTAACGGGCAAGTCACTGTTCCTGTGGAAATCAGGAAGAAGCTTCAGCTCAAGGAAGGCGACAAGGTATTTTTTATTGAGCGAAATGGGGAAATTGTAATCAACAATGCCTCTGCCACGGCGATAGCCCTGGCTCAGGAAGCGTTCGCCGGCGCGGCCAAAGATTTTGGTGTATCCAATGAAAATGACGTACAGTCTTTGGTTGACGAAGTACGCTATGGGCAGGGCGGCAGATGAGGATAATGGCGGATACGAACGTCATATCCAGCCGATTGCCCTGGCACGGTGGGCGCTCAGTCTGGTCATTTGCCGCCGTTCATGGTATCGCCACCGCATGAACCGACACGCAAGCCTTGTTTTTTCCCGGCATATTCTTCTCTGCGTCTGCCTGGTTGCCGGCATGGCCGCCGGCTGCGCGGTGAAGCCCGTCATTCCTCCGGCTGACGCCCTTGATCCCGGAGAACATGCGGCAATGTTGCGCGGCATCCTCCGCCACGGCGACTGGTTGGTGACGCGCGGCGTACACGGTGCAGACAATCTCGTGGCCACGGTCACCCGTATGCCGCTTTCGCACGCCTCCCTCTATGACGCGGAAGACGACGGCGTGATCGAGGCGGATGGTTCCGGTATCCACAGAACAACGTTGGAGGACCTTATCGCCAAATCCCAGCGGCTACTGGTGATTCGGCCCATATGGTCCACGGCGGAAAGCGCGTCTGTCGCTGTGGAGCGGGCGCGGAGCTGGATCGGCAAGGGTTATAATTTCACGGGCCTCGTGGGCCTTGATATGCCGGACAGGTACTACTGCACCCAACTTTGTATTGAGGCTTACCGGCCGTTCATCACCGTGAACCCGGACAACCCCATTCCCAAAGTCATTCCGCCAGGCCGCATGTATTTCTGGGGCAGAATTCTCTTCGATACCGGACCTTAGTCCGACACCGCGTTCATGCTCGCGCGGGCGCTGACCACAAGAATTTGCTGGAACGGAGCACATTGCGCTGTCAAGCTAAAAACAACAGGTGTTGAATTCTAAAAAAGAAACCCGGAAAGCATTTTAGCTTTCCGGGTCTGCCCAGGCGTTAGCACCCGCGCTGGGCGATTGTAAGGAGCGACTAAATGGAAGAAGGAAGGTTTAATTTTTCTATATTCGGTATACGGGCGTCTGTGGTTAACTTTGCCGCGCCTTACGCCCGAGTAAGACGCCTGCCACCGTTACCGCAACAACCAATATTCCGAGAAAAATCCAGCCGATCATAATTTCCTCCAGATGTTGTCGAGGGTATGGCTGCCTATGACGGCAAGGAGACCAACAACAAGCCCGGCCATCATTTTTTCATCGCCTTGAAAAATACCGACTGCCAGGCTGGCAACGCTGATTTTCTCTAACCAATCCGCTGAGCGTCTGACAAATTGTTTTGTATACATGCGATCCTCAATCCAAAGATAACAACTCTCGCCGGAGTTGGCAATATGCTTGGTTTTTTAAGTAACGAACCAGACAAACGGCAGTTTCCTTCTGATTCTAAAATCCGGCCTGCCTCTGGAAGAAGTGAAGCGGCTTGCCTCCGGCCTCGAAGGAAGATGACGTCTGCCACAACTGTTTTCGATTTCTGATAACGATTTTATTTGTCGGAGGATTTGTCAATATCTTTTTTGACACGTCTCCACTCCCACGGCGGTACCGCTTTCCCGTCCGCCCACAGTCCGGCCTTGTTCTCTCTGGCCGCCCGCTCCAACTCCAGCAGCCGGCCGCAAATATCTTCTCTTTTGCAATACTGCGGACAGACCCAGGCCAAGCCCTCCTTGACCAGCCAACTGTTCAGCATCTCGCGCCCCGGCGCGGCCACCAGCGCCAGGGTGCGCCCGTATCCGTCGGCTTCGACGGGATGCACGTTGACGGTTTTGCCGTGGACGGCGTCAGCGGTTGCCTGCCGGGCGCGGTTACCATAAGGTTGCCGCTGTTCCGGGCAGGCAATGCCGTAGAGGCGGATCTGGATCTGGTTATTGCCGGCATCCAAAACGGTAATGGCGTCGCCATCGGCCACGGCAACGACGCGGGCGGGGTAAGAAGGGTCGGAGGCAGGAGAATTACCGGCGGGAGCGCAGCCCAAGGCCAGGAGAGCGGAAAATATTATGGCAAAAGTCTTTATCATTGCTTGATCTTACCTCCGGCTTCATAACAGACTATCTGAAGGCGTAACCTGGAGCGCGGCGCCGAAATTCCGGCGCCGCGCTCCCTTTTCATGTCAGCCGCTTTTCCCTAAAACTCATAGCCCAGTCTGAT
>JAISDX010000072.1 GCA_031264465.1 Deltaproteobacteria bacterium
GTCTCGGCATAATACAAATAGGGGTTTTCCAGCCGGGAAATGCCGCTGTCCGCAATATACATACCCGGAACCAGTTGCTCCGTTGATATTTTTTTTAACATATCCGCGTCCCCATTATACTGTTCAGAGCGTTTCAACATTGAAAACATTGAAACGTCCGGCGGCGGGTACCGCCGTCCGCCGCCAGCGTAGGCGAAACTTGTTACGCCGTCAAGCGCCCGAGGCAATTACTTGTGCGGTTTCAAAATCGCGGGGAAAATTGACGTTGTGAAAGGCGGCGGCCTGCTTTGCGCTGTAATCAAGATAATGGCGCAATTCAGGAGGAATGGACCGGGCAAGGCGGTACTCGTTGCGCTGAATGGCTTGTTCCAGCAGGGACAGTGCCTGCGGCTCATACACGGCGGCCAGGGGCTCAAGGGTGCCATCCGGGCTGCGCCACAGCGTCTGCACGATTGTTGCCGGCCGGCGCCGCCGCGCTTCCAGCAAAGCAACAAGCAGATCCTCGCGCATAAAAGGCATGTCGCAAGCCAGAATCAGACAGGGACGCCCGGTGTGGCGCAAGGCGGAATACACGGCGCGCAACGCTCCCCCGCCGGGGTAATGGTCGGGCAGAATGGGGTAGGAACCCGCGCGGGCCAGGCGTTCCGGCAGATCATCCCGGCAACTGACCCGAACGTCGGAGAGTACGGAGGCCAATATTCCGGCCGTTCTGACCAGAAAATCCTGCTCCCGGTCCGGCAGGCGCAACGCGGTTTTATCCCGGCCCAGGCGCCGGCCCATGCCGCCGGCCAGCACCACTCCGGTGACATCGCCGTATTCCGGCAGCCCGCCGGTTTTTGCACGGCGCGCATCGCCTCTGGCACGATCATCCATCAATCTGTCCGCCTCCTTTGCAATGCTTGCTTGACGGGCGGGCTTTCGCCCGCCTGCAAGCATTGCAAGCGTAAAATGCTATAACACTTGATCGGATTTTCGGCAACCGCAAGCGAACAATGTAAGTAGTTTCCCGGCTTTTTCAGCATCGACTATAGCATTTTACGCTTGAGATTATCGCTTGACGGCGAAGCAAGTTCGCCTGCGCCTGCGGGGTGGGCGGTGGTGCCCGCCGCCGGAGCATTTCAACATTTTCAATGTCAAAATGCTCTAAATAAGAATAACCGTCACCGGCGTTCCGCTTTGCAGGGGCGGCGCCCCGGCGGGAATGTCGATCATGCAGTTGCAGTCCGCCAAAGTACGCAACATGCCCGAGGCATGTCCATGCGGAGGAATAAACACCTCTTGCCCGCTGATCCTGGCCCGGACCAGGCGGCGCATATCGCTGGACTTGCCGAATTCGCTCCGGGAGATGCCGTTTTGCCGCAACAGGGAAAACTGCTTGTTGCCGGACAGCTTGTGCAGCGCGGGAACCGCCAGAACTTCAAAGGTGGCCGAAGCGGCGTAAGGGTTTCCCGACAGGCAAAGCAGGATTTTCCCGTCTTTGGCCACAGCCAGCGCCGGAGAGCCGGGTTTGATTTTGATGCCGTGGAAGAGTATCCGGCCGCCCAGCATGGCGGCCACGGCAGGCAGGAAATCTTTTTCCCCCACCGAGACCCCTCCGGTGGTGATCACCAGGTCGTTGTCCCGCAGCAGCGTCCGGATTTCGTCATACAGGCGTTGTACATCATCCGCGCAGCAGGAGGACAGCACCGGCAGCATGCCCAGGCTCCGCAGCCTGGCCCCCAGAAGGATGCTGTTGCTGTCATGGATTTTTCCCGGAGCCGGGTGGGCATCCGCCGGTATAAGTTCATCGCCCGTGCTCATAACCGCCGCTTTGACCCGCCGGAAAACAGAGACGCCGGACAGCCCCTGCCCGGCCAGCAAGCCCAGGTGCGCGTGATGCAGCTTCCGGCCGCGCAGTGCCAGAAGTTGCCCTTCCGCGACGTCTTCGCCGCGAAAACAGATGTTTTGCAAGCGTTGCAGCGGGCGATAAACCGACACCCATTCCCGGTCCGCATCGGTATCCTCCTGGCCGATGACGCAGTCCGCGCCGGGAGGAAGCATGGCGCCGGTCATAATCCGGGCGGCTTCACCAAAGTTGAGCGGCTTCTCCTGCCCGTCGCCGGCAAAAATATGTTGGGTGATCCGCAGGCGTGCCGGCGTTTCCCGGCTCGCTCCCGCGCTGTCTTCGTGGTGGAGCGCGTAGCCGTCCAGCGGAGAGCGGTTGAAAGGAGGTTGGGGGATGGAGGCGTGGATATCCGCAAAGGCGACGCGCTCCACCGCCTCCAGCAAAGGCAGGCGTTCCGGCTCATTCAGCGGCTGTACCTGCTCCAGCAGCAAGTCCACGGCTCGTTCCAGGGAAATATATTCCCGCCCGGCGGGAGCTTGCCGCAATCCGGAAGGAGCAACGGGGGGAAATTCCGGACCGCTGCTCCCGGCCGATTGTTGTATGCCGTTCATCACAAATACCCCGTAAACTCAGAGCATTCCGGCGTCATGTCACGCCTGTACTGTCGCAACAGGCGTGACATGACACTGGTATCATGCTTTCCTGATCTCGCACAAGCCTTCTTTATACGGCGGGAAACCGCTGATCGGGTCGAAGTCTCTGGAGACCAAAAGGTTGCAGTCGGCCTGCACCCAGCCGTGAATCAGGTCCACGCAGCCGGGCAGCACGATATTGGTAAGGCGCGCCTTCATCTTTATTTCCTTGCCCATGGGCGAAGTCAGCAGCACCCAGTCGCCGTGCTTTATGCCTCTGGCCTCGGCGTCCACGGGGTTCATGCGCACCAGCGGGTCCGGCTGCAGCTGGCGCAGCCAGGGCGTGCCGCGCCCCTTGCTGTGCGTGTAGAAGGGTTCGCGCGAGCCGGAGTTGAACAGCAGGGTGTACTTTTTGCGCTCTTCCGGCGTGCTCACCGGGCTGTACACCGGCTCCCTGTAGACGGGCAGCGGGTCAAAACCGCGCTCGCGCAGAAACTCCGAAACAAACTCGATCTTGCCCGTTGTCGAGGTGAAGCCGGGTTTGCCGTCCGGGCGGAGCATGCCCAGTTCCCACTTCTTGAACTTGGGGCCGCTTTTCATCGGTATGGCTACCGGCGCGGGGCTGGCCGCGCGCAGGTCGTCGTAGCTTATGCCGGCGTGCAGGGTGCGCACCACTTCGCGCAGGCATTTTTCTTCCGCCTCCTCGCCTCCGCCGTAGAAGTACTCGCCCAGGCCCAGGGCGGTGCCGATGTCGCAGCAGATGCGCCAGTCGCTGCGCGCTTCGCCCAAAGGCTTTACGATGGGCTCGCGCAGGAAGATATTGCGCCCGTAGATGGTGAGCGGCGCCGAGCGCTCAAAGCTCACCGCGGCCGGGAGGAGCATGTCCACATAGTCGTGGGTCCAGGGGTTTTCGTGGAAGTCGACCGCCACCGCGAATTCCATGTCCTGAAAGGCCTTTTTGTATTCATGGGCCTGCGGCCACATCATGGTATTCACGCCCAGGGCCAGGGCGGCGCGAACTTTCCCGTCGCGCACGTATTCCGGCAGCATGTTCACCTGGATGGTGCCCTGCTCGTCCAGGTCGGCCCAGACCGGGAAGTATTCCTGGTCCGCCCTGAGGTGCCGGATTTTCGGAAGAAGCTCCGGGGAACGGGCGAATTCGTAGGTGGCTTCCCAGAGATCGACGGGCAGGGGCTCGTTGACGATGGAGTGGCCGCCGGGCACGTCCAGGCTGCCGGTGAGCGGCACCAGCATCATCATGGCCCGGTAGTTGTTCACGCCGTTGGAGTGGTGGCCGAAGGCCGGAGCGGTTTTGATGATAATCGGCCCGCCCGGCACCATGGCGGCGGCCTTTTCCAGGCGATCCACCGGCACGCCGGTGATTTCGGCGGTTTTTTCCGGCGTGAACTGCCGCACGTATTCCCTGTATTCATCCCAGCCGTGCACCCACATTTCGACCATGTCCTTGTCGTAGTTGCCGTCGCGGATGATCATGTGGGCCAGGCCCAGGGCCATGGCTCCGTCGGTGCCGGGGCGCAGTTGCAGGTGTATGTCCGCGAAGGAGTGCACGGTGGGGGTGACGCGCGGGTCCACCACCACGAATTTTACGCCGCGCTTTTTCAGGTTGCGCATGCGGTCGAAGCTGAAGGGCATGGCCCAGGCCGGGTTGTTTCCCCAGATGAAGCAGCAGTTGGTATCCGGCGTGGGCGCGATGCCCGGCGTGGTAATGGAGGAAGCGGTGTACCATTCCTTGCCGTAGAGCAACTTGGAGGTGACCTCGTTGGCCGTGTAGCAGGTGGAACTTTCCGTGCCGGTATTCGGCGAGCCGAAGGTAAAGGCCAGGCGCTGCAAAATGCTGCGCGGCTCCTTGGGGTCGCCGGCAATGAACAGCACCTTGTCCGCGCCGTATTTTTCCTTCACGCCGTTGAACTTTTCGGCAATGGTCTGCAGCGCTTCATCCCAGGTTATGCGCTGCCACTTGGAGGGTTCTCCCTTGGGGTTGGTGCGCTTTACCGGGTAAAGCAGCCGGTGCGGTTCGTAAATCTCCTGCAATGAGGAGAGGCCTTTGGCGCAGAGCAGGTTGTTCAGGTAGCCCTCGCGCTTTTCAATGCGGAAGATCTTGCCTTCCTTGATAATGGCCTTGATGCCGCACTTGGGCACATGGTTGCACATAACACAGTGCGAGTATTTGACTTCTTCCGGCGCGCTTGAAGCGGCCAGGGCCTCTTTGCCGGGGTATACGAAAAAGCCGGTGCCGGCCACGGCGCCGGTGGCCGTTACCATTTTTAAAAAGCTTCTTCTGCTTATTGCGGTAGACATGCTTACTCCTCCTTGTCCTTTTCAGCCTCGGCGGCTTCAACTTCCGCTACCCAGAGCGGGTGGTGGCTCCTCGCGAAGCTCATGGGCACCCAGCCGGTGAGCATGCCGGTGATGCTGGCCTTGGAGCCCGGGTGCAAGAGCCCCAGGTAGGCGTGGGCGATGACCACGGCGCCCAGGCAGAGTCCGCAGAAGCTGTGAATGGCCGCGGCCCAGCCGATTACCGCCGGGGAGGCCGAATCCAGGTACAAGATTCCGCCGGTGATCAGCATCACGAAGAAGGCGGCAATCTGCAGCAGGGAGTTGATTTTTTCGCCGCCGTTATAACGCCCCTGCGGCGGGGTTTGGGCGTGGCCGGCGAAAAATTCCTTGGGAAAGGCCAGCACGAAGTCAAGGTCGTTTTTGCCGAAGCTGAAAGTGTCTTTGAGCCAGCGCACGGCGTTTTTGCCGGAAAAGAGCAGCAGAATGACCGGCCCGGCCAGAAAGGCGAAGCCCAGCATCTTGTGCATGTGCACGAAGCTCTTGAGCAGGTCGTGGCCAATCAGGTTGCCCAGGCTTTGAAAGGCTATGGCGCAGCCGGTGAACAGCAGCAGCAGAAAGACTATGGCGTGCACGCCGTGCGCCAGGCGGGAACCCCAGCTGAAACGCATAATGCTTTTGCCGTCCGCGGAGATTTGCTTGTTACTCATTTTCCTTACCCCCTTTTCTTGAAGCGATCAGGCTGCCGAGTACGGCCGCCACGGAGGCGCCCAGAGCCACTTTGCCCACGGTGGTGCCGGCGGATTTGGCCGTTACGAAGGCGGGCACCGCATAGGCCGCCGGCAGGAATTTCGGATCCATCCCGGCGGGCAGCACGTAGTAAAGGCTGGTGCCGGGCACCTGCCTGGCGTTGTTATCCTTGATGTATTTGGAGATGATACTTTCCGGGTCGTTCACGTCGCCGAAGATGCGGCACTGTCCGGGACAGTGCACGGTGCAGGCCGGGGCGTCGCCGGCGGACACGCGCCCGGAGCAGAACACGCACTTTTCCGCCACATAGCGGCGCTTGGCGCTTTCCTCTTCGTAGGGCT
>JAISDX010000113.1 GCA_031264465.1 Deltaproteobacteria bacterium
GGGCTATGGTCAGCCCGAGGCCCGTTCCTTCAATATTCTGATTGCTGCGGCTGTCGACCCGCTCGAAGCTGTTGAACAACCCCGCCAGGTCTTCCGGCCGGATACCTATCCCCGTGTCGGTCACCGCAAGAGAAAGCCGGATTCTGCCGTCCATCTGCATCACGCCGGAAACGGTCAAGGTGATGGAACCTTGCCGGGTATATTTGACGGCGTTGTCGAGGAGGTTGAGCAATATCTGCCTGACCCGGTTCATGTCGCCGCGCAGCCGGTCGGGCAACCCGGAGGCGGTATGGGTCGTGAAGGCTACAGGCTTGTCGGCGAGCCTGAACAGGATGATGTCGTCCAGTTCGTGGAGCAGGGTGCTCAAGGCGTACTCCGCGTCGGCGATATCCATTTTGCCCGCTTCAATTTTCGAGAAATCCAGAATATCGTTGATAATGGAAAGCAGACTGATGCCGGCCTGCTTGATATGCCGGGCCTCCTTGGCGGCGTCCGGGGGCAAATCGCGTTGGAGCAGCACTTCGGCGAGGCCGATGACGACGTTCATGGGCGTGCGTATCTCGTGGCTCATGCGGGACAGGAACTCGCTCTTCGCCCGGGAGGCCTCCGCGGCTGTCGCGGCCTGCACCGCCAGTTCCCCGGCGAAGCGCCTGCTGCGCCATAAAAGCGTGAGCAAAAGCAGCATGACCACGGCCAGCATGGCGGCCAGCCCTATGGTGTAGGGCAGCCGGGTGCGGGCAAGCTGGGCCTGGTAGTCGAACACGCGGTGGATCCAGCGGTCGGTAATCCTGTCCGTGCCCACCAGTTTCTGCGCCTTGCCGATGATGGAGCAAAGGGTCGTCTCGTTGTTGTTCAGGCCGAAGGATGAGGAAAAGGTGTATGAGAACAGGATGTTCACCTTGAACCCCGGCTTCTCCTCGTAGTGCGTCATGTTCAGCAGCAGTGCGCGGCCGGCCATGACGAAATCCACTGCCCCCCTTTCCAGCGCCGCGAAGCACTCGCTCTGGGAGTCAAAGCGCACGGTGCGCCGATGGTTGGGAAACCAGCGGTCGAAGATTTCCTCGTAGGCGGTGCCTTTGGGGAGGGCCACCGAGGAGTAGAGCAACTGGTTGACCTGGATGTTCTCCTGTTCGGCGCGGGAGATCAGGGCGTAATAGTCGGTGCTGTAGGGCGTCTCCGGCCAGAGGAAGCGCCCTTGGCGTTCCGTGGTGGGAATCAACTCCGCGATCAGGGCCGCTTTTCCCTCCGTCAACATGTCGAGCAGCTCCGGCCAGGCCGTGCCGGGTTCATTCACGACCGAAAAGGAAAGCCCGGACAGCGCGCCGATTTCGCGCAGCGCGTCGATGGCGATGCCCTGCCATTGCCGCTCCGTCGTGTTATAGAAGCTGAAGGGATAATTGTCGTATTCCACTGCGACGGGGATCTCCAGCCCGCCGCCGTGCGCGCGCAGGTAAGCCTTTTCTTCCTCCGTGAGCTGATGGAAAAATTTGTGTTTCCTGTATTCTTCTTCTCCCTGGTTATACAGTTCCGCCAGGTGATACACGGCGCCCTGCTCAAGGTATTTCTGCACGACGCCGATAAAGGGGGCGAGTTCTGGGTCGGCCGTGGAAAAGGAAACCGGCGTGTAGACCAGCGGAAGGAATTCCTCCGCCGTGATATCGCTGTAAACGTCAAAGGCCGCTTCGGCGGGGCTTTCCGCGAAAAAGGCGTCGACGGCTCCCTGGCGCAGCAGGGCCACGGCTTCGTCGTAATTCTTCACATAGATGGCGGTAAAGGGGACGTCGGCGATTTCCCTGACGTCGTCGCCGGTGGTGGCGCCTTGCAGGAAAGCGAAGCGCAGCCGTTGCGGAGCCGCCGGTTCGGGCAATTTTCCGCTGCCGGCCAGCCGGAAGTAACTGATGGAGCGCTCGGCCACGGTATCGGTCATGTAATAGGTTTTCCGGCGTTCGGGGTTTGCGGTCAATTCCCCCGTAAAATTGATCGCCCGGGAATCAAGTCCGGCAATAAGCGCGTCCCAGGGCACGATTTCCGGCGTGAAGGGCACGCCGAACAAGTCGGTCAGCCAGGCGCAGAACAGGCTTGTGAATCCGCCGACGCTTCCGTCGTCCTTGTGGAAGGCCTCCGTCGTGAGGAGCACGGCGAGGTTGAAGCTGCCGTGGCGTTTTTTCAGGGCTTCGATGGCGGCTATTTCATCCGCCGTAACGCCGGGAATATCCGTGTAGGTATGGAATACGGGGGGTTCCCGCAACGTCTCCGCGCGCGGGCGGTCCGCCTGCGGACTGAACAACAGGCAGGCCAGGACAAGGAATGCATAATATTTGCCGATCATCATGGAATCCCTCATGCGAACGTCAAAATCTGTCCGGGCGACTGCCCTCCTTACTGATCTGGCTTATCAATGCCGTGCGGGAGCGGATATATCCCTGGCCCGGTATCCCGATGCAGCGCAGGCTTCCCTGCCTGCCGGCCATTCGAGCGGATCGGCGAAAAACATGATGAGAACGGGCGGGTTGGTGTCTACTGTAACACACATTTACCCGTGCCGTCCAGGCCGTAAACGGGAAAACTCAAGGCCATAGAATGCATCAAACCAGCTCGGCAGCCAAGGCCGAGGCCGGAAATTTATCATTTCAATCCGCGCGTTGAGCACAGGGCGGGGCCATATATGGAATGGGCCGCGCAATACAGCGCCATGCCGATGCTCATGGAAACCGCGGCGTTGAGCGATTCCACCCGCCCCTGCATGGGTATGGACAGGCGCCGTTCGGCCGGCCAGCAGTCGTCCAGGCCGGGGCCTTCCAGGCCGGCCACCAGGCCCAGGCGGCGGGGGAAGGCGGTTTTGTAAATATTGCCGCCGCGCGGCGAAAGGCCGTAGAGGGGCAGGTTTTTGCCGGCAGCCAGTTCGGCCAGTTCGCGCAGGCTCGGCCCCCGGCTGGGCGGGGCCTGGAAAATGGACGGGCCCGAGGCGCGCAGGCATTTGGGCAGGTAGGGGGTGGCCGCTTCCTCAAGCAGCACCACCCGGGCTCCGAAAGCGGCGGCGCTACGGATGCAGGTGCCCAGGTTGATAGGGTTCTGGAAGGGCAGGAACACGGTCAGGCCGTCTTCCAACTCCCGGTTCCAGTCCGGCGGGGCCGGCGCGGAAACCAGCAACAGCGGCTCTTTGATGCCGTATATGTCCAGGCTGGCGAACAGTTCCGGCGGCAGCGCGTACACTGCGGCCCGGGGCGGGAGCCGTTCCGCCAGCGCTTCCAGCCCTTTGGGAAAGGGCGGCCGAGCGGAAACGGGAGCGAGCAGGGCCAGGGCGCGCTCCGGGAACTGCTCGAGAATTTCTTCGATAAAACGCCGGCCGGCCAGGATGGCCTGTTCCTGCTTTTTGATGCCGCGTCCGTCCAGGAGTTTGAGCCAGTTTTTGTAGCGCGGGTTCCGGGGGCTGCCTATGGCAAACGGTTCAAGCGGCTTACGCATGGGCGGCAGCCTCGGCCGGAGCGGGCTGTCGGGGCGGGAAAGCGGTGTTGAACGCCTGCTCGTCCTCGGTGGAGCCGATCATGATCAGTTCGTCCCCTTCCTGGAACTTGGCGTCCGGGTCCATGCTCACCACCATTTTTCCGTCGCGGCGCATGGCGGCCACGTTGCAGCGGGTGGAGTTGCGAATGCCGCTGTTGCGCAGGTTCTTGCCCACCAGGTCGGGCGGCATGGCCACCCGGAAGATATTCATGCCCTCGGTAAGCGTGTGCACGGTATCCGGGCTGATCAGGTTGATGAAAATATTGGCCGCCATGGTGGGGGCGGAAATAACCAGATCAGCTCCGGCGTTATAGAGCGACTTGATATTGCGGTTCAGGTTGCAGCGGGTGATGATTTGGGCGTCCGGGCGGAGCTTGCGGCAATAGAGGGTCAGGTAGATGTTCAGGTCGTCGTTGTGGGTGGTGACGGCAATGCTGTCCAGGGTTTCGATGCCGGCTTCGCGCAGTACGGCGATGTCTTCGGCGTCGCCCAGAATATAGCGCGGGTCGTCGCGTTTCACCACGTCCGGGTTTTTGTCGATCAGGCGGAAGGGCACGCCGCGTTTTTCCAGCGAGGCGATCAGTTCCTGCCCCACTTGGCCGCCGCCCAGAATCAGCACCGGGTGCGTATGCCCGGCCAGTTCGCGGTTGATACGGGTTTTGTCGAACTTGAGCAGCGAGTCGTAGGTGCCGGCCAGGAGCAGCACCGCCTTGGGCTCGATGACCGTGGCCGGAGTGGTGCTTTGGAAGGCCGTGCCGTGCCAGATGCCGACGATGTTCAGGCTCAGCTTGGAGCGCAGGTCCAGGTCCATTAGCTTTTTCCCCACCAGGGTGGTGGAGGCGGCCGGCACCTCGGCGATGCACAGTTCTTCAAAGCGGGCGATGATGTTCGTTTCCGGCCGGCCGGCGAACACGCGCCGCCCGATGGCCGCGCCCAGCATCTTGTGGAAGTGGTACACTTCCTTGCAGCCGGCGTAGCGTAAAATGTTTATGGAGTTCCCGCTATAGGCGCTGCTCACCAGGGTGAGTTCCGGCGCCAGTTCGTGGGCGGTGGCCGCGATATTCACGTTTTTCAGGTCGGTGTTCAGGGCGGCCAGCATGCGCGCGTCCTTGATGCGGGCGGCCTGGTAAGTGTCGGTCATGTCCAGTTCGCCGCGCATGACCGGGTATTTTTTGTCGTAAAGCTCTTCGGCCTCGGCCTGCCCGGAAACCAGCAGGTAGCAGGGCACCTGGTACTGGATGAGGCGTTTGCAGATGGTCTTGGCAATATCGCTCACGCCCACCAGGAGCACGTGGTTGCGCGTGCCCTCGGGCAGGGCCGTGGGCACCTTGGTCTGGCGCTGGGCCTCGGCCAGGGGCTGGTAAATGAGGTGGACGAACATGAAGGGCAGCATGGCCACGATCAGGATCAGGCCGGTAAAGAGCACCAGCAGGGTGAAGAGCTTGCCCAGGTCGGTATGGAAGGTGATGTCGCCAAAACCCAGGGTGGTCATGACCGTGAGCGTCCAATACAGGCCGGTCAGCAAACTGTAGTCGCCGCCCCGGCCTTCGTACAGCATGACCAGGCGGAAGATCAGGCTGTAGGCAAGGATGACGGCCAGCATCACCAGGACGAAGCGCAGGGCGAGGCGCATGTTTCGAATGTTGCGGGCGTTGGATAAAAACGCCCCCAGAAGAGAAATGGTTTGTTTCATGACAAGATGTCTTTATATATCCGGGATGATTTCGTCCAGCAGCAAGCGCAGCTTTTGGGCGGCTTGCCCGGCCACCGCCACTATTTCCTCAAGGCTGGTCTCGGCCATGTCGTCGGGCAGGTTCTGGTTGCAAAGGGCGGCGAGCCCCAGAACGCGCAGCCCCAGGTGTCTGGCGGCAATTACTTCCAGCACAGTGGACATGCCCACGGCGTCGGCCCCCCAGGCTCGGAACATGCGGGTTTCGGCCCGGGTTTCAAGCTGCGGTCCGGCAAGGCCCAGGTAAACGCCGGTTTCCAGGCGCAATTTCAATTGCAGGGCCTTGCGCATGGCCAGCTCGCGCAGGCGTGAATCGAAAACCCGGCTCATGTCCGGAAAGCGGGTGCGGCCTGGTTCGTCCGGCAGGCCGACGAGCGGGCTTTGCCCGGTAAGGTTGATCTGGTCGCTCAAAAGCATGAGGCTGCCGGCCGGAAAGAGCGGGTTCAGCGAGCCGGCCGCGTTGGTGACCACCAGGCTCTCCACGCCCAGGCTGTGCATGAGCCGCACGCCCATGACCACGTCGGCCGGCGCGTAGCCTTCGTACAGGTGGCAGCGGCCGTCCTGCAGCACGAGGTTGCGGCCCCGGTAGCGGCCCAGGCAAAGGCGCCCGGCGTGCGAATGCACGGTGGAAACGGGGTAGCCGGGAATTTCCGCGTAGGGGATATACAGGGCGTCTTCCAGGGCGTCGGCCAGGCTCCCCAGGCCGGTGCCCAGGACAATGCCGATTTCCGGGCCGTCGCCCGGAATTTCCGCCGCTTGCAGCCGCTTGCGGACGGCCTCGGCGGCCGGGTGGACTTTTCCGTTATTATACATTAGTTAGGCCCTCGCGGCAAAAAGATGCTGGCTATATTACGGAATACAGACTATATTGGCATGTCCGGTTTCCGGCAAGAATTAGTTTGGAGCAGCCAGCCGCTCTTAATGTTTTCTTAACGGACGGGCAGCTATTATTTGATATTGTCATCCCAAAATCGTTCCGGTTTCGTGCTCAAACGGATGGGGCGGTTTTTTTAATTGCCAAAGCAGCCAAGGATCAAACTTTGAATATTTCCGATAACAAGGTGCTGGTCGCCAATCGCGGCGAGATAGCCATACGTATTGTTCAGGCCTGCCGCAAGCTCGGCCTGGATTTCGCCTGTGTCCACACGGCGGAGGACGCCCATTCCGGCCACGTGCGCCTGGCCCGGGAGTTGGGCGGCCAAGGGAGCCTCTACCGCATTTCCTCGTACCACGACGCCAACGAGCTCATGGTCGTGGCCGACGAATCCGGCGCCACCGCCATTCACCCCGGCTATGGCTTTTTTGCCGAGGATTACCGCTTTGCCCGCCGGGTGATGCAGCGCAACCGCGGGCTTATTTTTATCGGCCCCTCCTGGCGGGTCATTCGCGAGCTGGGCGACAAGATCAACACCAAGCGCCTGGCCCGCAGCCTGGGCGTGCCCACGGTGCCCGGCTCCGACCGCCCCATTTACGACGAGATGGAAGCCGAGGCCCTGGCCGCCAGCCTGTTCGATTTTCAGGAACGGCAGGGCATCAAAAAGCCCCTGGTGCTGATCAAGGCTTCGGCCGGCGGCGGCGGCATGGGCATTGAGGAAGTGCAGGATATTGACCTCTTCCGCTCCGTGTACCGCCGGGTGCGCAACTACGCGGCCCGCCAGTTCAAGGACGAGGGCGTGCTCATCGAGCAGCGCATCCGCGACTTCAACCACCTGGAAGTGCAAATTCTGGCCGACCGCAACGCCAAAAACATCGTGCACTTCGGCACCCGCAACTGCTCCATCCAGAGCACCGGGCTGCAAAAGCGCGTGGAAATAGCCCCCGGCTTCGACCCCGGCACGATCACCTACAAATTTGACGCCCAAAAGGTGCTGGACGACATCACCACGCATTCGCTGGCCCTGGCCCGCAAGGTCAAGTACGACAGCGTGGGCACCTGGGAATGGATTGTCACTCGCGACGGCCACCCCTACCTGATGGAAGTGAACACCCGCATCCAGGTGGAAAACGGCGTTTCCGCCGCCATCGCCCGGGTCAAGGGGCAGAGCGGCATCGACCTTATCGCCGAGCAGATCCGCACCGGCCTGGGCGACCCCCTGGGCTACGCCCAGGACGATATTTCTTTTGAAGGCATGGGCATCGAGTACCGCATCATCGCCGAGGACCCGGACAACGGCTTTACTCCCTGGGTCGGGCGCATTGAGGAATTCGCCTGGCCGGGGACGGACAAGGAACCCTGGCTGAGCCTGCACACCCACGTGCCCACGGACCAGCCCTACGACATCCCCACCGAGTTCGACCCCAACCTGGCTCTGGGTATTATCTGGGGCCAGGACATCAAGCAGGCCCGGGAACGCGGCCTGGAGTTCCTGAACAACCTGAAGCTGGACGGCCAGACCTCGTCCGGCCAGCGCATGAAGACCAACGTGGAATTTCTGAAGGGGAAGACTCCGGCCATACTTCAATTCTAGGCTGTCCCGGCCTTGAAGTAATTTATCGAGGGGTCCGGGGGCAGAGCCCCTGGCCGCCGGAAGCATTATAAATAAAAGCGGTCAGCCGCGGCAGAGCAATTATGGAAGACAAGAGATTCAATCAGCTCAAAGAGCGTTACAATTACATGCATGACATCCTGGCGGGCAAGAACAACGAGAACTTGCGCCTGCTCGCTTCCCGCCTGGAGGAACTGGACAGTCGCTTTCCGGCCCTCTCCGCCCGGGAGCGCGAAACGGCCGTGACCAGCCTGGAAGATCTTTTCAACTTTGTGGAAAAGAAAATCGAGGTCGAGCTCACGCCCATGGACAGGGTGCGCATAGTGCGCAACCCGCAGCGCATCTGCTTGCGCGACATCCTGGAAAACGTCTACGACAATTATACCGAAATCGGCAGTATGGGCGAGCACTCGCCCGACCCGGCCATGCTGATCGCCCGCGCCTATATCACCCGCCGCCACGGCAAGCGGGTGTTCAACCAGTCGGTAATGGTCATCGGCCACGAAAAGGGCCATGGCGAGGAAATCCGCAACGGCGGCTCGGCCCAGCCCTGGGGCAACGCCAAGGCCCTGCACTACATGAAGGTTGCGGAAACCGAAAATATTCCCATCCACACCTACGTGTTCACCCCGGGCGCTTTCCCGGTGGAGGATACGCCCGGCGCGGCCCAGCAGATTGCCCGCAACCTGTTTGAAATGGGCAACGTAAAAGTGCCGATTCTGGCCGTGTTTTCCGAGGGCGGTTCCGGCGGGGCCGAGGCCGTGGGCCTGGCCGACCGCCGTTTGATGCTCTCGCACGGCTATTACTCGGTCATTTCGCCCGAGGGCGGGGCGGCCATTGAAGGCAACGTCAAACGCGGGCCGCGCGCCACGCCGGAGCTGATCGAAAAAGTGGCCAGCGACCTGTGCATCACCGCCCAGGACAACCTGCGCCTGGGGTACATCGACCGGATCATCCAGGAGCCGAATTTGGGCGCCCGCTGCCATCACTTTGATTTTTTCCGCCTGCTGCGCCAGGAAGTGCTGCGCGCCACGGACGAAATAGTGCTAGACGTTCGCGGCATGCAGCCGTTCCGGGCCATGGGCAAGCGCAGCCGCCGCAAGAAGATTGAAGAAGGCCTGAACATGGAAAACGTGCGCATGAGCTGGAATCTCTCTCCCTCGGCGCAGGAGCGGCTCATGGAGCGCCGGCACCGCAAGTTTCGCGGGCTGGCCGGCCAGGCCTTTATCGACCCGCGCACCAAGTGGGACCTGTTCAAGCAGGGGCTGAACGAAACGTTCTGGGAACTGGCCGGCTACATCCGCTACGACCTGCTGCGCAAGCGCCAGCAGAACATCGCCAACTTTTTCGGGGAAATCCGCTCCGAAACTTCGCTGTTCATCAAAAATCAGACCGCGCCGCTGCGCCGGCTGCTGGGCAAGGCCATTCCCCCCCTGCGCGTAAAACGCAACGGCGAGGCGGAAAAGCAGCTCACCACGCTTTCGGACTGGAACGACGGAAACGAGCGCGGCCAGTGGTCTTACGTGAGCCCCAAGGCCAAGGAAGACAAGGCCGTGATTTGCCCCAACTCCGCCACGCACGGCTGCCTGGACATGTGGGCGCCCGACCTTTACGGCGAGTTCGCCGGGGTCTGCACCAACTGCGGGCACCACTTTCCCATGGAATACCAGTGGTACCTTTACAACATGTTTGACGCCGGCTCCATCCACGAGTTCAACGCGGAAATTGAAGCCAGGAACCCGCTGGATTACGAGGGCTTCGATCTCAAGCTGGAAAAGGCCAAGGCGGCCACCGGCCGGAAGAGCAGTTGCATGACCTTTGAGGCCAGCATCCAGGGCATCAACCTGTGCGTGTACATGCTGATGGCGCCTTTCCGGGGCGGTTCCGTGGGCGCGGCCGAAGGCGAGAAAATCATTCTGGCCTCCGAGCGGGCCAGCAAAAAACGCCTGCCGCTTTTGGCCTACGTGCACGGCACGGCCGGCATCCGCATTCAGGAAGGCGTGAACGGGGTTATCCAGATGCCGCGCTGCACCATGGCCATGCGCCGCTATATCGACGCCGGCGGCCTTTACCTGGTGCTTTACGATACCAACTCCTACGCCGGCCCGGTGGCGAGCTTTCTGGGCTGTTCGCCCTATCAGTTCGGCATCCGTTCCTCCAACGTGGGCTTTGCCGGCCCCGGCGTCATTCAGGAAACCACCGGCGTAATGCCGCCGCCGCATTACCACAGCGTATACAAGGCGCTGGCGCGCGGGCATATCCAGGGCGTCTGGGACCGGCGCGAAGCGCGCTTCAACCTGCACCAGTCCATGCTGACCATGGGCGGGCGCAACCTTTATTATAAATAATCAAGTTGCTAATCAAGAATTGGGACAAGGTTCATCATGTTGGATATCAGTGCATTGCTTGAAGAGGTAAAAGCCTCTCCCTACGTGGAGTCGAGCGTCAAGACGCCGCACAGCGGGGTGGTGAGCTTTAACGATGATTTAAAACCGGGCGCGGCCCTGTTCGGCCCGCAGGGCCTGTACAAGGAAAAGCCGGGTACGCTCCTGGCCAACCTGGAGCGCGAACGTGTTTCCAAGAGCATCAACGCCTTGGAAAAAGGCGAACTGGTTGCCGTGAACACGGAACTGGCCGGGCGCTTCGTGCAGGCCGGCACGGAAATAATGCGCGTGCGCCATTTTCTGTCGCGCAAGGAAGTGCTGGACATCATCCTCAAGGAAGCGCTGCACCTGTTCCGGGCGCCGGAAAAGGCCAAATACTATTTTGTGCCGGCCGTGGACCTGAAAGTGAAGAACACCGGCCCCAAGAGCGTGAGCGTGCATGACGGGATGGATTTGTTCATCATCTCCCGGATGAAGCGCGAAACGCCGCTACGCTACAGCGGGCCGGACGGGGTCATTTACGCCGTGTACTTCAGCGTCCACCAGAACCTGGACGCCGGCGAGCCGCTTATCGGCATTTGCCCGCCCTCGCAGGTGAACCAGATTGAGGAAGTGGCCATGCGCGTGCAGACGGAGTGGCCCGATGAATAGAGGCGAATAGAGATGAATAGAAGCGAAAATGACGAAGGGAGTAGGGCTTGGGCGATATTTTAAGCATCAGGGTTATGGCCCGGACCATGGACGAGGAGGAGGTGGCCAAAACTTGGCCCGGCCTCTGCACTCTGGTCTGGCCGGACTGGACCCGCCGCCTGCGCCTCAGGACCTGGAATCTGGACAAGCTCATGGGGCCGGCCTTGGGGCCTTCGGCTGTGGAAAAGGCGCTGGGGCAGCGCAAGCACGGCGTGGTGGAACTGGCCCAGGGGCTGGAGGATCTGCTCGGCTTCGGCGACCTGCCCGGGGCCATTTGCGAAGCGCTGCAGGAGCCGGCCGCCAAGGTGGGCAAAACGAGCCGCAGCCTGGCCAAAGCCCTGTCCGACTGGGACGTGCAACGGGCCAACGCCCTGACCAACGAACTGGAAAGCGCCCTGGACCTGGCCGAAAAGGCGGCGGAACAGTTCAAGGCTGTTTGAGGCGTGTCCCATATTGCCGTTGCCGTAAGTGGCGGGGCTGACAGCCTGTACAGCCTGATTTCCCTGCAGCGCGCCGGGGCCGAGGTTACGGCTCTGCACGCGCTTTTTCTTCCCGAATTTCTGCGCCCGCCGTCTTATGCTCCGATGCTGGAACGCCTGGCCGAAAGCTGTTCCCGCCTGGGAGCGCCCCTGCACCTGCTGGACTGTTCGTCCGTTTTTGCGGATAAGGTAATCCGCCCCTTTGCGCGCGCCTACCTGGAGAGCCGTACCCCCAACCCTTGCGCCGCCTGCAACCCGGCCATGAAATTCGGGCTGCTGCGTGACGAGGCCCTGCGCCTGGGGGCCGATTTTTACGCCACCGGGCATTACGCCCGGCTGGAGTTCCGCGAAAAGGATCCGGGCGGGGCGCCCGCCCTGTATGCCGGGGCGGACAAGACCAAAGACCAGAGCTACTTCCTGGCCCTGACCCCGGCGGAAAATTTCCGGCGGGTGTTGTTCCCGACCGGGAACAAGCGCAAGGCCGAAGTGCTGGCCGAACTGGCGAAGTTGGGCCAGCGGCCGGCCCAGGCCGGCGAGAGCAACGAGATTTGCTTTATCCCGGGCAACGACTACCGGGCCTTTCTGCGAGCTTACCTCGACCGTGAGCCCGGCCTGGGCCGGCTGCCGGGTCCCGGCCCGGTGCTGCTGCCGGACGGGCGGGAAATAGCCCGGCATCGCGGCCTCTGGAACTATACCGAAGGCCAGCGCCACGGCCTGGGCATCGCCTGGAGCGAGCCCTTGTATGTGCTGGGGAAAGACCCGGCCGCCAACACCCTGCTGGTCGGCGCCCGGGCCGATTTCGGCTGCCGGGGCTGCCGTTGCGGGCTGGTGAACTACTTGGCGCCGTTCACGGATTGGCCGGCCGAGGTGTTTGTGAAAACCCGCTACCGCCAGACTTTTATGCCGGCCAGGGCAGAACGGGAAGCGGGCGGCCTGCGCCTTGAATTTTTGCCCGCTCCGGCGAATTTGGCGGGGACGGCCCCGGCGCCGGGCCAGGTGGCGGCCGTTTACGCCGGGGAAGGGCGCGACTGTGCCGACATGCGCCTGTTGGCCGGGGGCCTGATTCGGCAAGCGGAATAACGCGTGGCGTTGACGGCAGTTATTTCGTTCAATGCGGACGGTTCGTCCAATTCGACGACAACCGCCTCGCGCGGTTTCGGCTTTTCATAAGTCCTTTCCGCAGAAAGCCTTACCCAACGTGATACGGCAGGTGTCGACACCTTGAACATTCGCGCAATGCTGTTCAATGAAAGTCCCGACGTATACAAGAGGACAGCAGTGGCTTTTTCACTTGCCGGACGCCCTCTCGGTGTGGTGCGT
>JAISDX010000002.1 GCA_031264465.1 Deltaproteobacteria bacterium
ATTACGTGAAGGAAGTTTTCGGCTCCAAGAAGCCGGAACTGGTCGAACTGAACAAGAAAGCCATTGAAAAGGGCGCTGCCAGCGCGCAGTAAGATGGTTTAGTTTGAAATGGAGAGAGGCGCGGGCAACCGCGCCTCTCTTTTTTTCAGGACGGCGGCTTTTTGTTTGACAATCTCCCGACTTGCCGCAATACTCCGTACAAGTTGGAGCAGCACAAGCAGGAGTTACCTATGTTACTCGGCAAACAGCAAATCTCGAACATGTTCCTGGCCGCCGCGGCCTTGTGGAAGGCGAACACCGGCCGCTTGGGCGATATTGACGCGCGTTTTGGCGACGGCGACCATGGCGTGACCATAGGCAAAATTGCCGCCCTGTTTGAAGCGCGCGTCCGGGACTGGCGGGACGAGCCGATTGGCGATTTCATCCGCGGCCTGGGCGAAGCGATTATGGAAATCGGCGGCGGCAGCGCCGGGCCCTTGTACGGGTCGCTCATCGGCGGCATGGCCGGGGCGCTTGCCGACGAACGCGGCATCGACGGCCCGCTCCTGAAAAACATGCTCGACGCGAGTCTTACGGAAATGTTCGAACTGACCACGGCCCGCGTTGGCGCCAAAACCATGATGTGCGCCATGATTCCGGCCGTGGAGGCCGCGCGCGCAGCCCCCGGCGACGTCGCCGCCGTTCTGGCCGCCGCCGCCGGAGCCGCCGCCCTGGGAGCCAAAAACACGGAAAACCGCATCGCTAAATTCGGCCGGGCTCGCAACTATGGCGAGCAAACGCTCGGCACCCCGGATGCCGGGGCCGTGAGCACGGCGCTCCTGTTTGAAGGGTTTTTAAACGGTATCCGCCAGGAATGAATCGCAACCGCCGGCGGCACTGCCGGCACAGGAGGACCCCCATGAAGATGAAAAAATTCATCAATGCCCCGGAAAATTTGACCAAGGAACTGCTGGAGGGCTTTGCGGTCGCGAACGGCGACCTGGTGCACCTGGAAGGCAACCGGATGGTGGTAAACAACAAGCTGAAAGGAGCCGGCCGGGTGACCATCGTCACCCAGGGCGGGGCCGGGCATGAGCCGGCCCTCAGCGGCTTTGTGGGCGAGGGCATGGTGGACGTTTCCGTGGTGGGTGACATTTTCGCGGCTCCCGGCCCCCAGGCCTGCGTGGACGCCATCAAGCTGGCCGACCAGGGCAAGGGCGTGCTCTACGTGGTGCTGAACCACGCCGGCGACATGCTCACCGGCAACCTGACCATGAAGCAAGTGAAAAAGGAAGGCTTGCAAGTCCTTAAAGTGGTCACCCAGGAGGACATTTCCAACGCGCCCCGCTCCAACGCCGAAGACCGGCGCGGCCTGGTGGGCTGCATCCCGGCTTACAAGATTGCCGGAGCCGCCGCCGCCAAGGGCCTCTCCCTGGAGGAAGTGGCCGCCCTGACCCAGCGCTTTGCCGACAACATGGCCACCTTGGCCGTGGCCGTGCGCGGCGCCACCCACCCTTCCACCGGCAGCATGCTGGCCGACCTGGGCGAGGATGAAATGGAAGTCGGCATGGGGCAGCACGGCGAGGGCGGCGGCGGACGCCAGCCCATGAAGAGCGCCGACGAAACCGCGGCCATCATGCTGAACGGCCTGCTCTCCGACCTGTCCATCAAAAACGGCGAAAAGATCATGCTCATCCTGAACGGCACCGGCGCCACCACTCTGATGGAGCTCTTCATCATCTACCGCCGCTGCGTGGAACTGCTGAAGGAAAAGAACATCGAGATCGTGGCCAACTACGTGGGCGAGCTGCTCACGGTGCAGGAGCAGGCCGGCTTCCAAATGTTCATGGCCCGCATGGACGACGAACTCCTGGCCCTGTGGAACGCGCCCTGCAACACCCCTTACTTCAAAAAAGTCTGAAAGGTGTATTATGGCTGACAATCAAGGCAACCCGACGGCCAAAAACTACCACCTGGGCGTAAAACCGGCCGCCTCCGGCTGGAACGTCAAGGGCGCGGAGCATTGCGACTGGGGCATGAAAAACCGGCTGGCCGCCATGTTCGACCGGCGCTCGGGCAACGCCGTGATGCTGGCTTTCGACCACGGCTATATCATGGGACCGACGGCCGGGCTGGAGCGCCTGGACCTGGTGGTGCCGCCGCTCGTGCCGCATGTGAATGTGCTCATGGCCACGCCGGGCGCCATCCGCGCCTGCCTGCCGCCCACCCTGGACAAACCGCTCTGCCTGCGCGTGAACTACGACGCTTCCGTTCTGTTCGACGACATCAGCGCCGGCGGCGGCATTGCCTGCGACATCCGGCAGGCCGTGCGCATGAACGCCAGTTGCATGGCCGCCCAGACCTTTATCGGCGCGCCGGGAGAAAAGAACTCGCTGGAAGTGCTGGCCCGCACCGTGAACGCCGGGCAGGAGCACGGCATCCCCACTCTGGGGGTGGTGGCCGTGGGCAAGGACATGGAGCGCAGCGAACGCTTTTTCCTGCTGGCCACGCGCCTGCTGGCCGAAAACGGAGCCAACCTGGTCAAAAGCTACTACTGCGAGGGCTTTGAACGGGTGGCCGCCGCCTGCCCGGTGCCCATCGTCATTGCCGGCGGCAAGAAACTGCCCGAGGCCGAAGCCCTGGCCATGTGCCGCCGGGCCATTGACGAAGGGGCACGCGGCGTGGACATGGGCCGCAATATCTTCCAGGCCGGCGCGCCGGTGGCCATGTGCCGGGCCGTGGGCAAGGTGGTGCACGAAAACTGCACGGCCGAGGAAGCGTTCGAGTTTTATCAGGAACTGTTGCATCACCCCGAATGAGGAGAGGTAAACGCATGGCTGCTGAATATTTGCACATAGGCATACCCGTCACCAACAAAAAACCCGGCATGGTCTATAACGAGGGCGGCAAGCTCTGGATGAGCAACCCCGAGGACTACGACTACAAAATCGAATACCTGAAATTTGAGGAAGGCACGCCCTTCCCGGAAATCATGCACAAGAACCCGCACGTCGCCTACAAGGTGGACGACGCCGAACCCTACCTGGCCGAGGCCGATCAGGTCATTTTCGGCCCGGTCGCGAACCCGGACGGCTCGCGCATGGCCTTTATCATCAAGGACGACGCCATTATCGAACTGCTGGAAATGAAGTAACAATACCTGGAGTCCGTTTTCAGCGTTAAGGCCCGGTTCCTCTTGGGGGAACCGGGCCTATTCATATCATCTGCCCGCGACAACCAGAGAATTGCTGCTTGCCGTCATATAAAAACCATGGTATGCGCACGTAAGTAACAGACAGAGAGATATGTCCGTAATAACAGCTATAACAATGCACAGCAATCCGTCGGAAACACATAACAGTCGGATCTTGACTGACGTTTTGGCACGGCGCTTGCTCTCTCTTAAGCTCTCCATACTTACTGTTGCGAAAGCAGCCTTGGCGGGATTCCGCCAGGGCTGCTTTTTGTCTTTTTACGGGCATGGCCGCCAGCGGCCTTTACCGCCGCAAGAAGCGCGATGCCCTATAAACGGTTACAGATTTCACAGTTGACCATGTATGGTTTTCGCATCCTTTGAATATCTGTTCTGCTTTTTGCCCATAGTGGTATGCATTGCCTACCTCTGTACTCGCATAAGACATACGTCCGCACTTGTCTGGATCCTATGCGCAAGCCTGTTCTTCTATGCCTTCTGGAAGCTTTCCTATTTGCCTATCCTCCTGGCCTCAATTTTATTTAACTACTCTTGCGGTAGGTTAATTGGGCGAAACGACTCAAAAAAAATCTGGCTAGCTGTTGGCATCGCGGTAAATGTTGCCCTTCTGGGCTACTACAAATATACCAACTTTGCCGTCGATATTCTCAACTCCATCACGAGCGCGGATTATCACTTGCAACAAATTGTCCTTCCTCTGGCCATAAGTTTTTTTACCTTTCAGCAAATCGCCTGGCTTGTTGACCAATACAGAAACGATGCACCCAAGAGCTCTTTTCTGGAATATATTTGCGCAGTTACCTTTTTCCCTCACTTAATCGCAGGGCCTATCGTTCAATATCATGATCTCATTCCGCAGTTTCAAAACAGTGAATGTTTCTCTCCCCACTGGGATTCCATTGCCAAAGGATTGTTCCTCATTGGCTGCGGCGTTTTTAAAAAGATAGTTATCGCGGATACGCTGGCGGTTTATGTAAGTTTTGCCTTTGACGTATCTCCCTCTCTGGGCTTGTTGCAGGCATGGTTGGCTGTTTTTTCCTATACCATGCAAATCTATTTCGACTTCAGCGGATACTGCGATATCGCCATCGGCTCGGCACTCCTGCTGGGCATCCGTTTGCCAGACAACTTCCGCTCTCCATATAAAGCAAGCTCCATACGAGAATTCTGGCAGCGCTGGCATATGACCTTGGGGAGTTTTCTGACGCGCTACCTTTATGTTCCCTTGGGCGGGAACCGAAAAGGCCTCGCCAGAACCTGCCTGAACGTGCTGCTTGTTATGTTCCTTTCCGGCATGTGGCATGGCGCCGGATTCGGATTCATCATTTGGGGCGCGGCACATGGCGTTGTGATGGTAATCCAGCGACTGTGGAACACCGCCGGGCTCACTCTGCCAAAGCTCTTTGCCACAGTCCTCACCTTTTTGTTTGTGGCTTCCGCCTGGGTGCCGTTCAGGGCGACAGACCTTGAAGCGGCCGGAAAAGTGTACAGGGGGATGCTCGGACGTGACGGGATTGCTTTGCCGCCAATATTTCAAAACCTGCTTCCCTCTTCATGGGACATAACTTATTTGAGGACTGCCGAGATTTTCGGGTTTGAATTACCTGATCTGCGGCCGGTTTTATGGGCATTGCTTGCCGCTTTCATTTGCGTGTACGCCTGTCGGGAAGCCGGACAGATCTGGGACGCTCTGATGCGACGGAACTCCCGGTTAATCTATGCCTTAAGCTTTGGATCCGCAACGCTGCTGCTCATTTCTTTTGTAAAAATGATCGCCATCCCCTACACCGAATTTATTTATTTCAATTTTTAGGAAATGTCATGCTGTCTAAAAAAGCGGCCCTCCTCTTTCTTGCTATGGTAATTTTGGTCTGCCCTTCCTTTTTTGCGGCGTTATATATATACGACCCCATGTCAATCTTTCATACGCCATATTCGCGCGAGTTGACGCTCTCCTCCAATATGAGGCGGCAAAACATTGCCCTTATACGACATTTGCCTTTCGATTCGGTCATCGTGGGGAACAGCTATACGGAAAACACTTCCGCCAGAGAAGCCGGAGAACAACTGGGCGGCCAGTTCATCAACATCAGCATGAGCGGCTCCAATCTATACGAACGATCTGTCGTACTTGAGTATGTTTTGCGTCATCACAAGATAAAAACTGTTTTTGGAGTCTTGACCGAACGTACAAACCGAGAAGTACACCGCTCTTATCCGCTATCTGAATGGTCATTTCTTTATGACGATAATATCACTAATGACTTTAAAGTATATTTGAATCGTCGCTATCTGGGATGCCTGATAAAATGGTCAAACTCCCCGGAGTGTATTGGTCGACAAGTGGATTTGGATCGCCCCGCCGCATGGTTCGAAGAGACTGCTCATGCCTCACGCTTTGGGGGACTGGACAATTGGATTATGCATCATGAGAATGAGCAGTTGGCAGACCTGCTGCATAAAACATTACCGCAAAATGTCAACAAGCCCATATTCCAGCGGGAGAAAGACATCGCCCCCAAGGTCGCAATGTCAATCAGAGCAGCTATTGACGAGTTCATTATCCAGCCTGCTAAGGAATATCCGGCAACAAATTTTGTATATTTTTTCAATCCCGACCTAATATTGGGCAGAGCCTTTGAAGTCAGAGGGAACGGTTTGAATGTTCACGCCTTTTGGGTCAGAGAAACCACCCTCAGATGCGCTACGCTGAATAACGTGCAATTGTATTTCTTCGACAACGAACCGTTCACCGAGGACATACAGTATTACAAAGATATCGGGCACTATTCACCAGATATTAACAGCCTGATCCTGCAATCCGTCCGCTTGGGAAAAAATCGCCTTACTCCCGACAATGTGGAAGCCCAGCTCCACTTGTTGGCCGAGCGAGCCGCTGCTTACGATATCAAAGCGATCAATGCCTACATTCAAGAAGGGATACGGCGAATGGATGCGGACGCTACGTCTGAAAACCTCTTTTTTGTGGAGTAAGTATGCCGAATGCCACCAAACTGAAGGGGGACAGCATCCATAGAAATATATCGCAAAATAGAAATATATATCTTGATAATATCACTCTTTCATTTATACTGACCGCATGGATGCCGCTGAAATCCGCCGCCCCACGTCTTGGCTTGTCGAA
>JAISDX010000059.1 GCA_031264465.1 Deltaproteobacteria bacterium
CCCGGATAGCCTCACTGTTTGCTGCCATTTTATCGTCACCTTTGTTTGCGTTCCGGACTGCCGGCGGCCGCTTCGCGCCGGTTTTCCGACGCCGGGAATATTGCTTCCCTACCGGCCAGGATTAGGGCGCGGGCCCTTGTTTTTCCACAACTGGGCCAGAATCGCGGCCACGGCTTTGTACAAATCTTCGGGGATCATTTCCCCAATCTGCACCTGACTATACAAAGCGCGTGCCAAAGGTTTATTTTCCCTGATGGGGACACGGTTTTCGCGGGCTATCTCCTTGATTTTTTCCGCCATCCGATCCGCCCCCTTGGCCACCACCAGCGGGGCCGGAGCGACCATCTGGTTGTAGCTGAGCGCCACCGCGAAATGAGTGGGGTTGGTGATGACGACGTCGGCCTTGGGAACCTCCTGCATCATGCGGCGCTGCGACATCTGCATCATCTTCTGCTTCATCTTGCTCTTGACCAGGGGGTCGCCTTCCATCTGCTTCATCTCGTCCTTGACTTCGTCCTTGGTCATCTTGAGGTTCTCAATATAGTCCCAGCGGGAATATTTGAGGTCGATGAGGCCGATGATCAGCATGGGCACCAGGGCATAGATGGTCATGGTCATGGCCATGTGCAGGATGTACGAGGCCAGGCCCAGGGCGTCGGTGTAGTAAAGGCCCATCAGGTGCGGCAGTTCGTCGCGGACCACCAGGTAAACGGCCACCCCGATGATGCAGGCTTTGAGCAGGCTCTTGCCCAGGCGCCCGAAAGTGCCCAGGGAAAAGAACATTCGCTTTATCCCTTTTATTATGTTGAATTTTTTAAGGTTGGGCTTCAGCGGCTTGGTGGTCCAGAGCTTGCCCACCTGGGCCCGGGTGACGATAAAGGCCAACAGGCCGATAAAAAGCATTACCGGCAGCGTCATGCGGGCCAAGGCCGCGGCCAGCCTGGGCAAAAGCGCCGCCACGTCGGCCTGCGCGGGCTCGGTCTGCCGGAAAGCGTTGATGGCCGGCCCCAAAAAGTAGCGGAACAGGTCGAACATCTCGGCCGCCACGTTGTCCAGCCAGGCGTACAAAATGACCAGGGCCGCCAGAATGGTGATGGCCATGCCGAAGTCCTGCGACTTGGGCACGTTGCCGTCGCCCCGCGCTTTCCTGATGCGTTTGGGGGTGGGTTTTTCCGTTTTGCTCGGGTCGGACTGCGGCATGACTTACCACCTACCCCGGCGCCCGCACCGAGCGCATGATGTTTTCAAACATGGGACCGACGCCGCGCAGGAAATCGTCCAGGAACATGGACATCAGCGAGAAGATGATGCTCATGAGGATCAGCCCCACCGCGATTTTGATCGGAAAGCCGATCATGAGCAGGTTCATTTGCGGGGCCACTTTGGCCACCAGGGCCAGGGCCAGGTCCACCATGAACAGGCAGCCGATGATCGGCCCGGCTATTTTCAGGGCCAGAACGAACACCTGGCCGGACAGGCGGATGATGTCCCCCAGGGCCAGGCCGTCAATGAGCAGTTGCCCGGGCTGGATGATTTGAAAGCTGCTCATCAGGGCGCTCAAAATATACAGGTGCCCGTTGAGCGACAGGAACAGGGCCATGGCCACGCTCTGGCACAAAAAAGAGGTCACGATGAGCTGTTCGCCGGTATTGGGGTCGGCCAGGGTGATCATGCTGAAGCCCATCTGAAAGCCGATGACCGTACCGCCGGATTGCAGGCCGGCAAAAACGACTTGCACGGAAAAACCCAGCAGCAGGCCCAAAATGACCTCGTTCAGCACCAGCAGGCCGATATTCAGGGGATGGGCCGGGAAAAAGCGCCCCGGTATGGCCAGGTGCGGCCAGATGGCCAGGGTGATTACCAGGCAGATGGCGGCCTTCACCTGGGTCGGGATATTCTCGCCGCCAAAAAAGGGCAGCAAAAACACGATGAGGCTGACCCGGATCAGGGTCAGCAAAAAACTCATCAGACTTGCCGGATCAAAGGCGAAAATATCCATGAAAGAGAATTAGCAAAATGTATTCCAGAGGTAAAGTGAGGGTATTTTCAGGCGTTATAAAGAGCTCTGGCGGTGCAGCTTGCGGTACTGGGTGGGGGTGAGGTTTTCGCGGCTCTTGAACACCCGGGCGAAGTAGAACATGTCCGCGTAGCCCACCTCGCCGGCGATGCGGCTGATGGGCCAGTCCGTGTCGGCCAGCATTTTTTTGGCCGCTTCCAGGCGCAGGTTGATCAGGTACTGGGTGGGGCTCAGGCCCAGCTCGGCGCTGAAGCGCACCGAAAAATGCGAACGGTTCACCTCGAGTTTGCGGGAGAGCTGGTCGATGTTGATCTCGCGCAGGTCCGAGCGCATCAGGTCCACGGCCCGATGCACCAGGGGCGAGAAAACGGAACGCCGCCCGCCCTCGGCCTGGGGCCGGGCCGTGGCCAGGTGCTGGAAGCTCTCCACCACCACGTCGCAGTTGGTGGCCTTGTCGTTTTTGCCGCCGGTGCAAAAAATTTTTATGATGTGATGCCCGTAGCCGAGCTTGCTGTTCACGTAAAGCAACTGCTTGCTCAGGCGCACTGGGCTGTAGGTATCCACCGTGGCCACGTAGTTTCCGTCGATAATCACGTCGGCCTTGCCGCAGTCGAAATTGGCCGTGCCATACCATTTGATGCCGGAGCCGTGAAAATTGTACTCGGCATAGGCGCGGGGCTGGGCGGTGTAGCATTCCTCGTGCTTGCCGGCGGCCTGCGCGTTCAGCGGCGCGGGCCAGCGCTTCCAGTCGCCGGTATAGAGAATTTTCGGGCTGTCGTGGGGCACGGTCACCCACTGCGAGTTCTGGCAGGTTTCCAGCAGCAGGGCGAAAAGCTTGTACAGGCCGCTGGCCAGGTGCAGCTTGTCGGCCGGGGCCAGCGCGTCGTAGTGCATGATGACGCCCTTGAGCTCCTGGAAAAACCTCGGCTCGTAAAGGCCGGCCAGCACCGGGCTGATTTTGGAAACGGAAAGCTCGCGCATCAGCTCCGGCAGCGCCGGGCCGTGAAAATCCACCCACCACAGGTCGGCCGGGGTGGCGGAAGCGGCCTGAAACTCCAGGCGTTCGCCCCGGGGCAGGAAAAAAACGTCGTTTTGCCGCACGGTCTGGGTGCGCCCGTCCAGGGTAATGGCGCCCTCGCCGCCGGACAGGAAATAGAGGCGCATCTCGTTGTGCGTTTCCAGCCTCAGGCGGGGGGCGGTAATGTCGGTAAAGCAGCCGCTCTCGGCCAGAAAGAGTCCGGCCAGAAGCGCGCTGCCGTCCAGCGGCTCGGGCATGGTATTGATGGTTTGCCGGGGAGACATGTTTCCTCGCCAAGTTTTAACGGGAAGCGCGCGCCGGGCAGTAGCGGCGCAGAATTTTCAGCACTTCGTCGAAGTCGAGCGGTTTTCCCAAATGGTCGTTCATGCCCGCCGCAAAGCATTTTTCAATGTCCTCACGGAATACGTTGGCGGTCATGGCGACTATGGGAATGGTCCTGGCCTGCGGCGCGTCCAGGGCGCGGATGAGCCGGGTGGCTTGCAGGCCGTCTTGTTCGGGCATCTGCATGTCCATGAAGATCAGGTCGTAGCGGGCGGGCGCGGCCGCGAACATCTCAACCGCTCTGTTCCCGTTCTCGGCGCAGTCGATGGTAATGCCCGTCGGCTCAAGCAGGGCGAGCACTATTTCCCGGTTGATCTCCACATCCTCGGCCAACAGCGCGCAATAGCCCGTAAAGTCGTCCGGGTCGTCCGCCCGCGCCGCCGGCTCCTCCGGCAGCGTGTTTTCGCCCAGGCATTCGTTGATGCAGTCCAGTATGGCGGAGGGGAACAGCGGCTTGGGCAGGAACTTGTCCACGCCGGCGGCTTTGGCCACGCCTTCGACGCTGCTCCATTCCGCGGCGGAAATCATGATGACCACGGATTTCGTCGAAGTGTTCCCGCGAATGCGGCGGGAAAGCTCAATGCCGTCCATGCCGGGCATTTTCCAGTCCACAAAATAAATGTCGTAGGGGCCGTTTTTCCGGATCAGTTCCAAGGCTTCCTGGCCGCTTGTCGCGCTGTCGCAATTTATCCCGAAACGCTGGGCGATATCACGGAAATACTCCAGTATTTCCGGCATGTCGTCCACGGCCAGGACGCGCATGTTGTCCCGGCGCACGTTGGGGTTCAAAAGTCTGCGCTCTTTTTCGCCGTTGCCCCGCCGGGCCGGCATGATAAAGGCAAAGGTCGAGCCCCGGTGGAGTTCGGAGACGACCCAGATCCGCCCGCCCATGATTTCAATAATGTGTTTGGAAATCGCAAGGCCGAGCCCCGTGCCGCCGAACTTGCGCGTGATGCCGCTGTCCGCCTGGGTGAACGAGGAGAACAGGCGGGCCTGATGTTCCTCGCTGATGCCGATGCCGGTATCCGTCACTTCCACCTGTATGGAACAAAGTCCGTCTTCTTCGCTGAGCAGGCGGGTATTCAGGCGGATGGTGCCGCCTTCCGGCGTAAATTTTACGGCGTTGGACAACAGGTTGGTCATTACCTGCGCCAGGCGCTGGTCATCGGCAATCAACATGCGCGGGATGTGCTTGTCCAGGGAAACAATGAGGTTGTGCTGCTTTTCTCCCACGCGGAAGTTGATGACGTTGACCACTTTCTGGAGCAATTTCTCAAAATTGAACAGTTGGGGCGCAATCTCGAACTTGTTCGCCTCAATCTTGGAGATGTCCAGGATGTCGTTGATGACGCCGAGCAAATGGACGGAAGCGTCTTCGATTTTTCCGAAGCAATAATCCTTGCGCCCCGTGCCGGGAGCGGACATGCCCAGCGCGGTCATGCCGATGATGGCGTTCAGCGGGGTGCGGATTTCATGGCTCATGGTCGACAGGAAGGCGCTTTTGGCGCGGCTGCCTTCTTCGGCTTTCTTCCTGGCGGTTTCAATATCGGTGACATCCGTGCTTTCGATGATGTAGCCGATTTTATCGCCGTTGTTGTCCAGCAGATAGACGGCCCGCGCCTTCAGATAGCGGTTGTCCTCCGCGCGGTGGTATACCGTCGCCTCGCGGCCTTCTTCCAGCGCCGTGATCGGGCAGTATTCCGAACCGTAGACATACATGAAGGAGGCGCCGCCGTATGTGGCTCCGAGCATTTCGTCCAGGGTTCTGCCGTAACCCGCGAGCCCCGGCTCGTTCATATAGATGATTTTGCGGTTCAGGTCGGTAATGCAGAGCGGGTTCCGGACGCTGTTCACGATGCTGTCGGCCATGTCGTCGAAAGAATCCGCCAGGGTGCCGAATTCGTCCTTCGCGCTCGTGTTGAAACGGAATTGCCGTTCGCCGGTTCGGAAACGCGAGATGCCTTCAATAAGATTTTTGATTTGATTGGTCAAAAACGAGGCCATCCAGACGGCGATCAGCACGACCAGGACAATCAAGACGGCGGTTGTCCCGGCAAGTTGGAAGAAGGTGTCCGTCAGGTGCCCCTGAATGGCCTCTTCGAGTTTTTGTTCCGTTTCCGTGGCCGGGCGCGTGAAATCCTCGAGGCCGGAGCCGATGGCCACGAACCCGAAACCGCGCCTGGACCAGCCGTTGGCCTCGGAAGGCGCATACTGTCCCGTGTAGTAGGGAATGGCGGCAGCCGTATTCAGCTTGTAAATCCCGCTCCAGAGAATGTAGAGCGAGCCGGAGCCGCCGTCGCGGGTCAGGTCCAGCCAGCCCGTGCACTGCGGCGCGTTGTTGAGGTAGCGCCCGTCCAGCCCGATCAGGCCCCGCCTGGTCAGTTCCGGGGCCGGCCTTTTGCTCCGCGACTGCCGGCTGAGCGGATTGCCGCTGTCAAAGGGCGTGTAATCCAGGGTTTTGATGTAGTCTTCCCAATCCGCTTCGGCAAAACCCGCTTGCAACATGCCGTCGTACAGGCCGGACTCCAGCCAGGGGACAGCGCGCTTGCCCGTTTCCGGATCAAAGCCGACAATGGAGTGGTGCCGCGGGTGGCAGATGCTGCGGCTCATGTAATCCCAGATGAAGGCGTAATTGCCCACATCGGCGCTCGGCAGTTCGGTATACCGCTCGGCCATGGGCGTAAGGTGGTCCACGAACTCCATGAGGTGATCGTGATTCAGGGCAAAGGTGACATAGCCGACGATTTTGCCGTCCTGGCCGGCCACCGGGGTAGCCCAGCGCACTATGCCTTCAAAGCGCCGGCCATTGGGGTTTTCCTCTCCGGCATAGGCCTGGGCCTCCGGCTCGTAGTCGATGGGGTAGCCGCGCGCCTCCGCCGCTTTCGCCAGGGCTTCCGGCGTGTACATGCCGATGAAGTTGGAACCGACATAGGCGCCGGTGACGTCGGACACATAAATCTCGCCCGCTTTCATCCTGCTGACTTCGGACCAGTAAGTTTCGGCCTTGACATAGGTATTGAGCGGGTCGGAAACGGCTTTTTTTCCCGTGCTCATGGGGAAACGGCTTTTACGCGGCGCGGCGGAAAATTCCGGCAGGGCGGCGGTGACGACCTTGGCCTTTTCTTGTCCGTCGAGGCCGATGAAGGTGATTTCGTCGTACAGGGGGACGTCTTCGTGGATGAAGTCATCCGGCAGACGGTGGCTGAAGGTAGCGCCGTTGACGTAATCGTCGTTTTCGGAGTTGGTGGAGAATATTTTCGAATCGGGAGCGCGTTTCCCCGAGTCCGCGGGGGCATGGTTTTCTCCCGTTGGAATCCAGGACTTGCCGTCCGGCGCCAGGGTCCATTCCCCTTTTTTGATCAGCCGGCCTGTGGCGTGTTTCGCAAAGGTCGCATAGGCCGCTTCCAGCTTTCCGTAGGCGGCGGCGTCATCGCCATCCGGCGTCAGCGCGGCCAGATACAGGAGGTCTTTGTCGCGCTGATACAGGAAAGCGGCCACCCTTTCGGCGGCGGTCGTGGACATGCGCTCAATATTGTCCACCGCGCCGGCGTTCAGCGCCTCCTTGGAATCTTCCACGGCAATCTTTTCGAGGATCTCTCCCAGGTTCAAAAACTGCTGCCAGGCGATCCAGGCCAGCAGGATCAAGGGGATAACCTTGACCACCAGGAAGATGACAAGCAGTTTGGCGCGCAAACCGAGGCCGAGCCTGTTGGCTAATTGCGTAATTTTATTGAAAAAAGGCATGGTGTCACTTTTTATTAAAGAAATGACGAAACCGCGCCGTTCTTGGCGAAAAGCGCGTTATGCGCTGGTGTTGACGCGTGCGTAAAAATCAGGCCGGAGCGCTGAGCTTCAGACCAATTCTCGATTTCCCCCCAGAAACGGAAAACTTTTCGTACCCGTATTTCCATGCCGCCGCCTGAAACGGAAGATTTGGATCAGCAATGCCGGAAAACCCGCACGACAAGACGCACAAGCAGTTTACCTATCCCATTGAAAAGCAAAGGGCAAGAATTTTGTCGCTTCTTGCGGGGCGGGGCGGGGCCGGGCTTCGGCCGATCCCGCCCTTGTCTCCGAAGCGTTTTATCGCAGGCCGCAGGCTTTGAAAGCTTGGTCCAGGTCGGCGATGATGTCCTCGGCATCCTCCAGGCCGACGCTGAAGCGGTAATAGCCCTGCCGGAACACTTCCGGGTAGAATTGCATTTTATGCGGGCTGGCGGAGTCCGGGAACACGATCAGGCTTTCGGCGTCGCCCAGCGAGACGGCGTGCGAAATGAGCTTCAGCGCGTTCAGGAATTTCATGCGGGCCGCTTCGCCGCCCTTGATGTCAAAGCTGATCATGCCGGAATAGCCGCCGTTCATCTGGCGCTTGGCCACTTCGTGCTGCGGGTGGCTTTTCAGGCCGGGGTAGTAAACAAAGCGCACGGCCGGGCTCTGTTCCAGAAATTCCGCCACCTGTTGCGCGGTCTGGCTGTGCTGGCGCATGCGCAGGGGCAGGGTGATCAGACCGCGGCCGATCAGCCAGGCGTTGAAGGGGCTGATGATGCCGCCGAAGTTCACCATGGCCTGTTCCTTGATCTTGTCGATGAGGGCGGTTTTGCCCAGCACGCAGCCGCCCAGGGCATCGCCGTGCCCATTGATGTACTTGGTCATGCTGTGCATGGAAAGGTCCGCGCCCAAGGCCAGGGGATTCTGCAGGAGGGGCGAGGCGAAGGTGCCGTCAACGCTGAGCAGGGCGCCGGCCTCTTTGGCCAGTTTGGCGATGGCGGCGATGTCGCTGATGCCGGTGGTTGGGTTGCCGGGCGTTTCAATATGGATGAGCTTGGTGTTGGGCTTGATTGCGGCCTTGACCGCCTCCAGGTCGGTGGAGTCGATCATGCTGGCCTCTATGTTGAACTTGTTGGGCAGCAGCGTCCGGAACATGATGCCCACGGCGCTGTAGCAGACCTGGGAGCAGACCACGTGGTCGCCGCTTTTCAGGAAAGTCAGGAAAATGCCGGAGAGGGCGGCCACCCCGCTCCCCATGACCACGCAGGCTTCCGCGCCTTCGATGGCCGCCAGCTTGTCCTGCAATGAGAACTGGTTGACGTTGCCGTTACGGGCGTAAATGTTGGTGTGGATACCGGCCCAGTCCACAGGACTGCCGTCCGAGGGCAGGCGGTAGTTGCTGGTCATGTAAATGGGGTCGTGCATGGTGCCGAAAACGTCGCCTTCACGCCTGCCGGCATGCACGCAACGAGTTTTAATGCCTTTATCCGCGCAGTTGCTCATGGTGTTTCCCTCCGTCTGGGTGATGCGGCCTATTTTTGGCCGTATATCCCTGATAGGGTTTTTGCCTGCTCCCGAACATGGATGGACTGAAAAATAGATGGAAGAATGTTATGTAAAAATGTTGGAAAAAGGATTTTTTCAGGAAAAAGTGTCGGTCAGGCCTTCGCCCGGGAGGAGCCGGGCGCGGCCAGGGAGCAAAAAGACCATTAATCAGCGCTTCCCTAGGCCCCGGGCGGGATCTTCATGGTAATGCTGGTGCCCTGCCCGGGCGAGGAAACGACGTGGAGCGAGGAATTTTGCACGGCCAGGGCCGGCAGCAGCAGAATGCGCAGCGTGGCGCCCTTGCCGGGTTCGCTCTCCAGGTGCAACTGCCCGCCCATATCTTCCACGAACTTGCGGCTCATGGCCAGGCCCAGGCCCGCGCCCTTGCCTTTGGTGCTGTAAAAGGGGCTGAATATTTTATCCTGCTCGCCAACCAGAATGCCCGGCCCGTTGTCGCGGATAATCACTTCCAGCATATGCCCCTTGGTGCCGGCGCTGATCTCGATTTTACCGCCCTCGGGCATGGCTTCCTGGGCGTTTTTGACAATGTTTATGACCACCTGCTTCAGGTGGTCTTTGTTGCCGCGCGCCCGGGGCAGGGCGGGGTTCAGGTTTTCCGTGCAGGCGTATTTGTCGCCGCCTGGTTCGGTACGCATCAGGGCGGCCGCTTCCGAAAGCACGGCGGCCACGTTGATTTCCTCGGTGTTTTCCTGGTCGCCCGGCTTGGCGAAATTGATGATGCTTTTCAGAATATTGTCCAGGCGCCGCGACTCCTCCAATATGACCTTGGCCTTTTCCCGGGCCGCTTCGTCCAGGTTGGGAGTGCGCAGGAGCGAGTTGGCGAAACCGCCGATGGCGAAAAGCGGGTTGCGGATTTCGTGGGCGATGTAAGTGGAAAGCTCGCCAATGGCGGCCATTTTTTGCGACTGCTGGAGTTTTTGCTCCATCTGGATCATTTCGGTAATATTCTTGCGCATGAACAGCGAATATTTCTGGTCCTGTTCCGGCGGCAGGGGGAAGAAAATTACCCGGTAATATTCCATCTGCCCGTTTTTATTGACCACGTTGTACACCTTGGTGGTGTTGCGGCGCTCCGCGAAGGGCAGGTCCCAGGGGCAGACTTCGCCTTCTTCCCGGTTGCAGCAGTAGCCCTCGCCCATAATTTGGCGGCAGTGGCGGCCCAGGTAGTCTTCCCGCACCCCGCCCCAGATTGTCAAAAAGTAGGCATTCACTTCGGTAATGGTGCCGTCCTCGTCAATGACCAGCACTTCCGAGTCCATCTGGTCGATGAGAGTGACGAAGGAATGGCGGATGCGCTCGATGCGCGCGCCGCCATCCAGGCTGAACAGGTCTTTTTCAATGGCCCGGCAGATAAAGACCACGGCGCTGGGGCTGAGTATGTTCACGCCCAGCGGGGCGTGCTCGCGCAGGTCGGCCTCGTGCGCCTTGCCCGGCCCGGTGTTCAAGACCAGGCGCAGGTCGTTTTCCTCGCGGAACAATGCCTCGGCGCTGCCGTAAATGTTCAGGCCCTCGGACAGGCAGGAACGGAATTCCGGGCGCAGGTCGGCGCTTTCAGCCAGCAGAGCGGTGGGGACCACGTTGGGCAGGGCCGCCTTGAAGTTCATGGAAGTAAGGATCCGGAGCAGCGGCGCCATGGCCTGACCCTGCCCGGCAATGGCGATTTTGAAAATTGCCGGGCCCTGGTCCTTGTTATTTTTAACGCTTTCGGGCATTGGTTTCTCCTGCTGTTTTGCAGTATATATCCATGCAAAGGTCAAGACAATGAAATTGTTCCGTAAAGTCTTTGCTATATAGTAACGGCGATATTTAAGCTCCAACAGGAAAATAAGGACGTTGCCGATGGCGGTCAAAGTTTACCCGGTAAGCCTGGGTTGCCCGAAAAACCGGGTGGATACCGAGCGCGCCTTGGGCCGGCCGGATTTACGGGTCAAGGTGGTGGCGCGCCCGCGCGGGGCCGACCTGGTTTTTATCAACACCTGCGGGTTTATCGACCCGGCCGTGCGCGAATCCGTGCGGACCATCCTGCAACTGGCCGGTGAAATTGCCGCCCTCCCCGAGGCCAAACGTCCGCTGCTGGCCGTGGCCGGCTGTCTGGTGGGGCGCTACGGCCAGGCCGGGCTGGCCGGCGAGTTGCCGGAAGTGGATCTCTGGCTGCCCACAGCCGAAATGGAGGCCTGGCCGGAGCGGCTGCGCGAGGCTTTGCGGGCCGCCGGCCGCTGGAAAGAGGCGAAGCCTTCCAGCCGCTTGCCGGAGCGGGAACGGCTCATTTCCACCGCCTCTTACGCCTGGCTGAAAGTCAGCGAGGGCTGCGGGCAGTCCTGCTCTTTTTGCACCATACCGCAGATTCGCGGCCGGCTGCGCAGCCAGGGGGCGGATTTTCTGGAGCGGGAAGCGCGGCAGTTGCTTGGGCAGGGCGTGTCCGAACTTATTTTGGTGGCCCAGGATCTTACTTCCTGGGGGCGGGCTTTACCTGAGCCGGCCGGCCTGCAAAAGCTGGTGGAGCGGCTTATGCCGCTGCCCGGGCTGGCCCGCTTGCGTCTGATGTATCTTTACCCGGCCGGGCTTACCAATGAACTGCTGGCCTTTTTGCGGCAGGCCGGGCCGCCGCTCCTGCCCTATTTCGACGTGCCGCTGCAACATGCCGATGCCGGCATTCTTCAGGCCATGGGCCGTCCTTTTGCCGGCGATCCTTTCAAGATGGTCGAGCGCATTCGCAAGCACTTCCCGCAGGCCGCTCTGCGCACCAGCCTGATTACCGGCTTTCCTGGCGAGAGCGAGGCGGCTTTTGCCAGGCTGTGCGACTTTGTGCGCGCGGCCCGCTTTCAGAATCTGGGCGTTTTCGCCTATCAGGCCGAAGACGGCACCGTGGCCGCCGCCCTGCCGGGACAGGTGCCCGTGGCGGTGCGCGAGGAGCGGCGCGGCGTGATTATGGAGATGCAGGCCGGGATCAGCCGGGAACTGCTGGAGCCGTACCTGGGGCGGAATGTGGAGGTGCTCATCGACGCCCCGCACCCGGAATGGCCGGGGCTGTTTGTGGGCCGCGCCTGGTTCCAGGCCCCGGAAGTGGACGGCGTGACTTACGTGAGCGGCGAAGGGCTGGCCGTGGGACAACTGGTCACGGCGGCGGTGAACGAAACTTTCGATTATGACTTGAACGCGCTGGTTTAGCCCAAGGTTAACGTATAGTAAAAAATAGTAAATATATTAAGCATATTAAAATATGTAGTGTTGAGTACAGGTACTACATGTTCGTATTTGTGGCAGGGGCAGAGTGTCGCTTTACTCCTCCGTGGCGCTCATTCAGACCAAGGGCCGTATAGATGCGCTGTTGCCCTGCTTCGGGCATGGTACTTATGCGAATATGCAAGGTAGAGTCATATACGCAGCTTCGGCGCCGGGTTTGCGGGCGGTTGTTTTCAGCTTGAGATTACCGCTATGGACATGTTATATGCTTTTTCAGAAAGAGCGACATGGTAATAGATATTATGTAGATATTATTAAGGGTTGTTCAGGAAACTATGCTGGAAACGAGGGAAACAGCTTCACCCGGAAGCGGCGGCATCAAAGTTCTGGACAGGGTGCTGGATATCATTGACGTGCTGGCCAGGTCCGGAATTCCCTTGGGCCTCAGTGAAATAGCCCGCAGCGTGGGTTTGAGCAAAAGCACGGCGCACCGCCTGCTTTCCGCGTTGCGCGCCCGGCATTATGTGGAAAAACGCCCTGACAACACCTACCGCGTGGGCATCAAAATGCTGGAAATGGCCAGCTTCCACATCAACACGCTGGAATTGCTCACAGAAGCGCGTCCATGCCTCAACGCGCTGCATTCTTCGCTGAACCTCACCTCGCACCTGGGTATTCTGGAAGATTACCAGGTCGTCTACATCGGGCTTATGGACGCCTATCCCAGCGCCAAGCTTTATGCCCAGGTGGGCAAACGGTCGCCGGCTTTTTGCTCGTCCATGGGCAAGTGCCTGCTGGCCAATCTGGGCAGGGACGATCTGGATGAAGCCCTGCGGCGGATCAATCTGGTTGCCTATACGGCGAAAACCATTGTTGATCCGCAGGAGTTGCGCCGCCACCTCGTCCGGGTGCGCGGCCGGGGGTGGGCCGTGGATAACGGGGAATATCAACCTGGACAGCGCTGCGTGGGCGCGCCGGTTTTTGACTACCGGGGCGATTCCCTGGCCGCCATCAGCGTAAGCGGCTCCGTCGCCCAAATAACGGACGGGCGCATCGAAGGCATTGCGGCTGAGGTACGGAGCACGGCCCAGGCCATCTCCCGCAGCATGGGGTATAGCGGCTGATCAATTCTGACGCCGCCTGCGGCCGGAGGGACAATGCCCGCCGGCCGCAGGATTTCTTACAGTAAAATATTTTTCAGCACTATGGTTTTCAAGCGGGTCACTTCATCAAAGGTGGTCAGCACGCCCTCGGTGCCTATGCCGGAATACTTGTAGCCGCCGAAGGGCATTTCAAAACTGCGGAAGAAGCTCGCTCCGTTGATGACGGTTCCGCCGCATTCCAGGGCGTTGCATACCGCGAAGGCTGTTTTCATGTTGGCGGTGAACACGCAGCCGCACAGGCCGAATTTGGAGGAATTGGCAATCTCGACGGCCTCTTCCACCGTGTTGAAGCCGATAACGGGAACCACCGGTCCGAAGATTTCCATGTCAATGGCCACGTCCGCAGTCCTGGGCACGTCCTTGATCACCGTGGGCTCGATGAAGGCGCCTTTCCGGTTGCCGCCCAGAACTATGCTTCCGCCCTGTTCCACGGTCAGCCGGATTTGCCGTTCTACTTCAATGGCGGCTTTTTCGCTGATCAGGCAGCCGATTTGCGTGGATTCGTCCGCGGGCGAACCCTGTTTCAACTGCCTGATGCGCCGGACGGCTTTTTCCGTAAAAGCGTCTTTGACATCGTTGTGGATGATGAAACGTTTGGAAGCGCAGCAGACCTGTCCGGTATTGTACATGCGCCCCCAGATCATTTCTTCCACCGCTAGGTCCACATCCGCGTCCCGCAGCACAATGAAGGCGTCGTTGCCGCCCAGTTCCAGAGCGAGGTGGGCCAGATGCGCGGTCGCGGTTTTGGCGGTTTCCAGGCCCACTTCGGTGGATCCGGTGAAAGTGATGCCGTGTACGTCCGGGTGGGCGCACAGAGCGCTGCCCACGGCGGAGCCTCTGCCGGTCAGAATCTGGATCGCGCCGTCGGTCACGCCGGCTTTTACCAGCAGCGCCGTCAGCTTGCACAGGGTCAGCGGGTTATCGGTGGAAGGCTTGACAATGGCGGCATTGCCCGCCAGCAGGGTGGGCGCCACTTTCTGGTCGAACAGGTCGCAGGGGAAATTGAAGGGGATGATGCAGGCGATAACCCCAAGCGGTTCGCGCTGGGTAAGCAGCAGGTTTTTGTCCTGTCCGGCTTCCAGGCCGGCGGGAATGGTTTCGCCGTACAGGTGTTTGGCCCGCTCGCTGAACGCTTTGAAGGCAATGGGAATATTGCCGATTTCCCCCCTGGCTTC
>JAISDX010000101.1 GCA_031264465.1 Deltaproteobacteria bacterium
GAGCTTTCCTCGGCTTTCCGGGAAATTGCCTCCCAGTCCGAACTCTTGCGCGACGTCAGCAACATCAGCAAGGTCATCGGCGCCCAGACCGGCCTGGCCAGCTACCAGAACAGCTACCATCAGCCGCAGGATTCCGCCTACCAGATCAGCCTGAAAGGCGAGATGAGCCATTTTTACTTCAGCAAGAACTGAGGAAACGCAGATTACCGGTGGCAAGCAAAAAGCCCGGCTCGCGCAAACGAACCGGGCTTCGATTATTCCTGGTTGCTTCGAAACCGCGTCTATTCGGCCGGAACGGTTTCCAGTCCTGCCGGGGCCTGTTCCTGCGGCATGAGCTCTTCAATGTTGACCTGCTTGACGCGGGAAGCGGAGCTGCTTTCCCGGCCGGAGATAAACACGCTGTAACCCAGGGAAGTACAGAAAAAGATAATGGCCGCAATGGCGGTAACCCGGGAAAGGATGCCGCCGGCGCCGGTGCTGCCGAACAAAGAGGAACTGCCGCCGCCGAAAATCACGCCCATGCCTTCTTTGCCGGATTGCAGCAGCACGAAAATAATCAGCAACACGCACACGATGATATGCAAGGTCAAAATTACGTTATCCAAAATTCGGCTCCTTCAGGGCACTGTTAATAATATCACCGGTCAATACAGGCTTTCCCGGCGGAACGGCGCTCAGGCCAGCGCGATATGGGCGAAACTTTCCGCCTGCAAGGAAGCACCGCCTACCAAGAGACCGTCCACATTGTCAAGTCCTATAATTTTGGCGGCGTTGTCCGGTTTTACGCTTCCGCCGTACAAAATCCTCATTTTGGCGTAGCTGGCGGGCAATATTTTTTTCACCAGTTCACGCGCCAGGGCGTGCGCCTGCAAAATTTCCTTCTCACCGGCCACCCGCCCGGTGCCGATGGCCCAGACCGGTTCGTACGCGAAAACCAGACGCTGCGGCTCAAGGTCGCGCGGCAGGTTGGCCAGGCCCGCTTCAAGCTGCGCGCCGAGCACGGCTTCCAGCCTGCCCCCTTCGCGCTCTGTCAGAGTTTCACCGATGCAGAGCACCACGTCCAGCCCGGCTGCCAAGGCAAAAGCGGTTTTCTCGCCGACAAATTCCCTGCTTTCGCCCAGAAGGTGCCGGCGCTCGGAATGTCCGGTCAAAACGAAACGGCAGGAGCAATCCAGCAGCATGGAGGGCGAAATTTCGCCGGTAAAAGCGCCTTCCACAGCCGGGTAAACGTCTTGCGCGCCCAGGAACACGGCCTTGCCGGGCATGTGCGCGGCCAGGGCTTCGGCGCTGGCCGCCAGAGCGGTAAAGGGAGCGAATACGGCAATTTCCCGATCCGCCGGCACGGACCGGCCGAGGCCGGCGGCGAGGTCGGCAATGGTTTGGGTGGCGTCATGCCGGCATTTATACATTTTCCAGTTGGCGGCGATGAGTTTTTTCATGATGTTTCCCATGAAATGACTTATTTTAAGGTTTCCGGCAGGGTCTGCCATTCATAAACATACACCAGCGCGTCTTCATCCGGAGCAGTGTAATAACTTCTGCGTTTTCCGCCAAGCTTAAATCCAAGGTTTTCGTAAAGATGTATGGCCGCAAGGTTGCTTTCGCGCACCTCCAGCACGGCCCGCTTGACGCCGAGCGCGTCGGCCGCGGCCAGTACCGTGGAAAGAAGCGCCTGGCCCAGGCCCTGGCGGCGTTTGTCGGCCCGCACGGCAATATTATAAACTTCCAGCTCCGCCGCGGCCTTGACCAGAGAGACGCAGGCATAAGCCACGACCTCGCTCCCGGCCAGCGCGCCGAACAAATTGCAAGCGCCGGCCCGGAGCATCAGGCTGTATTGTTCCCGACTCCAGGGCATGGAAAAGCTGGTTTCTTCCAAAGCCAGCACGGAATCCAGATCGTCTTCGCCCAAAGCTCTGAACAGCACTTCGCTTGCGCGCTTTTCCGCTTCCATTTTCCTCCCCCTTGCCGTAAAAAAGCCGGATGACCACCCTGAAAAACCGCCGCCAGTTCGTCATGCCGGACGAAGAAATCCTGGAAGTTCTGGATTCCCGGCAGCGCCCGCTTATGCTGATGCCGCGCAAGCACGCCCTGAAGCAGGGGCTGCCCCTTAAAGTGGCGCTCATCGTCCTGCGCAACAAGGAAGGCAAAATTTACATTCACCAGCGCTCGAGCAAAAAAGGCAGCTACGGCGGCAGTTGGGGACCTTCGGCGGCCGGCTATGTTAAAGCCGGCGAGTCTTTCAAAGATGCCGCGCTGCGCGAGCTGGCCGAAGAGCTGGGCGTGAGTTCCGTTCACCTGAAGCGGGTGGCGGAAGTGAAGCCCGAGCCTTCCACCGGCATGAGCTACGTGGTCCTGTTCGTCTCGAGCCCGGCCAACGTGCTGATCCGGCCCGACCCGGACGAAATTGCCGCCGGCATGTTCGTGGACCGCGACGAACTCGAAGCCCTCCTGCGCGACTTGCCTGAACTGGTCACTCCGGCGCTGCAATGGGCCAGCCGGGCCTGCGACCTGTTTTCCGTCTGAATTTACCCGGATTCAGTTAATATAGACCAAGCTGTAATACTTGCGGTCGTCCAGGGTCTTGCCGGTGCCACGCACCACGGTGGTCAGCGCGTCGTCATCCACCCGCACCCTGAGCCCGGTATCCTGGTGGATGAGTTCATCCAGCCCCTTAAGAAGCGAGCCGCCCCCGGCCAGCAGGATGCCGTTGTCCATGATGTCGCCGGCCAGCTCCGGCGGCGTTTTTTCCAGGGCTTTGCGCACGGCGCCGACAATGGTGCGCACCGGATCGGCCAGGGCTTCGCGAATGTGTCCGTCGGAAACGCGAATCACCCTGGGGGTGCCGCTGACCATGTCTTTGCCGGCCACTTCCGCCACCAGTTGCTCGCGCTGCGGGCAGGCGGTGCCGATGTTGATTTTGATGCGCTCGGACATATTCTCGCCGATGAGCAGTTGAAATTCCTCGTCAAAATAGCGCTGTATGGCGTTGTTCATAGCGTCGCCGGCAACGCGCACCGATTCGGCGTAGGCAATGGCCGAAAGGGTTATCAAGGCCACTTCCGTGGTGCCGCCGCCAATATCCACCACCATGTTGCCCTTGGGCTGGCTGAAGGGCAGGCCCGCCCCGATGGCGGCGGCCATGGGCTCTTCAATCAGGAACACGTCGCCGGAGCCGGCGTGGTGGGCCGACTCTATAACCGCCCGCTTCTCAACCTGGGTAATGCCCGTGGGCACGCAAATGACGATGTTCGGGCGAGAAAGGCTGAGGCCCCTGACCACTTTGCGGATAAAGTATTCGATGAGTTTGCTGGTGATTTCAAAGTCGGCGATAACTCCGTCGCGCATGGGGCGCACGGCCCGGATGCGCTGGGGAGTGCGGCCGAGAAACTCCTTGGCTTCGCGCCCCACGGCCAGGACGGAGCCTTTGTCCGTGTCCACGGCCACAACCGAGGGCTCATTCAGGACAATGCCGTCCTTTTGCGTATACAGCAGGGTGTTGGCCGTACCCAGGTCCATGGCCAGGTTCTTGCTGAACATGCTGAAAAGCTTTCTGAACATCGAATACTCTTTATTTAGGAATTAGGCTTTAGACTCCGCCTGAGCCGGTTCGGCAATGCTTTTATGCAAGTCGCGCAGCCGGCATTTCACAAACAAATTTTCCAGGAACAGGGCCATGTGTTCCGAAGCCATGCGCGCGAAATCCTGCACGTCCTGGCTGACCGGCACCGGCTGGCGTGAAGCCAGGCAAAGCACGCCCCGGGTTTTGCGCTGGATGATCAAAGGCAGCGTCATGAGGCTCATGAAGGGGGGTGTTTCGTCCAGGCGCCCCAGAAGCGGGGTGTCCGGCGCGCCCGCGTCGCCGCCGCTGAACAGCGGGGCGGAATTGCGGAAAACCCAGCCCACCATGCCCCGGTTGAGCGGGTAAAGCTTGGCGTTGCCGTTTTTGATCAGCAACGGGTAATTCTCGCCCTCGGTGGAAAAGGATTCGCCGTCCGGCTGCCGGGTAAAAAGCGCGCAATATTCAAAATAACTGGCCTTGGAGACGATGTCCAAAAAGCCGTGCAGAAAATCGGCCCAGCGCGAATGTTCGCGCCTGAGCACGTAAATGAGGCGCAGGGCGGCATAGTAGCGCAGCGCTTCGGCCTGCGAGGCCTCCTGGTTCGCGCCGTCGCAGAGCCGTTCCAGAAAATCGGCGAACAGGAGCAGCATTTTTTGGTCGCGCGCGGCAAAAGAGTACTGGCGCTTGCTGTCAACGCAAATGAGGCCGTCGCCGGCCGGAAAGGCGCAGCCCATGAAGGCTTTGATATTGTCTTCGGCCTGGTTCTGGTAGTAGCCCAGGGCGCTGCGGCGCTGGTCGAAGTTTTGCACCAGGAGCGGCGCGCGGTTGCGGATGATCCAGCCGGTCAGCCCCTGGCCGTCGTACAGGCGGGCCTCGCGGTCTATTTTGTCTCCCAGGCTGAACGACGACTTCAGCACAAAGGGCGAATCCGCGTCGCCCCGGCGTTCTCTGACAAAGAGCGCCGCAGTGTAAGCATCGAATACGCTGCAAATTATGCCGAGTATTTTATCATAGAGGGAGTTGTTATTCATATTTTCTGGTATTTACCTCAAGAAGCCAGGCATGTCACCCGTTATCATGCAGGAACGATTTTTTTCGGCGCCCGCGCGGCCGGCCGCCAAGCGGCTTTGCTCCCGGTTTTGTCTTTTTCAAGTTTTTTTCTAGATTGTTTATAAAATGCCTGTTTCCTACTGGATCATTCAAATGGGACATGCTAATCTAAAACGAAATAAATCACACGTGGCACGGTAAAAGGTAACCCGAGAGATGCAATCCTGGACAGAAGCGTTCACCCAAGGAAACATCGCCTGGAAAGACGAATGGAATCTGAAAGACAACATCGTTTTGACGGATATAGTTTCTCTGAAGCGGTTTCTGGATTTGGTGCACGTGCGTTACTGCCTGCTGAAACCCTATTTCGAAACCAACAACTACCCGCTGGTTGAAAACCGCGAGCTTCTCCCCTCTTTCGAGCCGGACCTCCTGGAATACAAGCAGTTGCCGGGCTTCAGCCTGGTGGCGCTCGGCCGCCCCATCAACTACTTTCACGAAGTTTTTCAGTTCGACATTTTGCCGAACATCACCTCCGACACCAGCGAACGCGAAGCGGCCCGCATCATGGGCCGCAATTTGCAAACCCTGCAAAACCGTCTGCACAAGAGCGCCCACGAAGAACTACGCACCCGCTTTGAAAAGCGCGACGTCGGCAACATGCGGGCCTACCCGGCGCTCATGCCTTTTCTCACCATAATGGATCGGGCCCAGGTGCTGGCCCTGAACGGCGACGTGCCAGGTCAGGAAAATTTCCGCCTGTGCGGGGTGTATGCCTCTTTCCCTTCCGACCTGGATACGGAAATCAAGCGTTTCGGGTTGCGCATCGGCAAATTCGCCGTGGGTGACAACGAAATGTACGACCAGCACCGCAATTTTGTTTACCAGTACATGATGGAGTTGTATGGCTTTCCCATTTCCTCGGAACGCCGCACTTCCGCCGCCCTGTTCGCCAGACGCCTGCACAAAATGGGTGAGCGTTTCCTGATCCGAGCCCTGGGGCAGTCGGACCGCACCATCACCACCCAGTGGAACGACGCCTCCCACAAGCCCTACCCGCAGGTGGAGAAAATCGCCCTGGTCAGCCTGGACGCCGACCAGACCGAACTGTTGCCGGTGCTCAAGGAAGAGGGCTATTTCGTCAACTCGAAAAAGCGGGTGCTGATCCTGCGCGTCCGCTACCGCCAGCACAAATTCAACCCGGACAACGTGCGCCATGACCGCGCTCTTTCGGTGGAGTCGCAGGAAATCATCCACCCCGCGACCGGCGAAGTTTTAAGCGGCGTAAATATCATCAGGGACAGTTCCAACATGTTCCTGCGTCTGAACGATATCGTGCGCGGCGAATATACCGGCTACATTGTTTACAAGCGCTCGGAGCTCATTGAAAACACCGAAACCGACGAAAAAAAGCTCAAATTCCTGTACGCCTGGCTTACCAAGCACCAGCGCCGTATCATCGGCTACAGCGACGAGTTTTTCGCCAACGTGGTCAAAGTGCTGGACACCTACCTGCACGACCCGCAAAACTACGAGATTTTCAACCACGCGCGCGAATACTACCAGGAAGTGATTTCCCGCTTCAGCTACATCCAGCAGGCGCGCAAAATCCGCATTCTGGAAGACCTCAAGGGTCGGACGTACAAGGGCAGACGCATCAACTACGCCCAGATGCTGGAAGAGATGATCACGCTTTTGCACTCGCTCAAATTCGAGATCGTGGCCTATTTCGACTCCTTGGTGGCCACGGTGATCAAAATCGGCGACGCCGTGCTCGGCGACCGCTACCTCATTCGCACCTATATAGAGAAAAAAGATGGCGAAACCTCGCCGCGTCACCAGGAAATCAGGAAAAATTACGGGCGCTTGGTCTCGCTCATCGACGAGTTCAAATCCATCCGCAAGGCCCGCAAGGAAAGAACCCAGGACAACAGCCTCCAGGAAAAAGTGCAGGAATTCATCTGATCCGCGCGCTTTCCGGGCCTTCACTCCAACATCAGCCTTTACACCGCCATGCATACCTTCTTTCTCGAACCGAATTTGTGGCATGCTCCCTACATTCTTGAGGGCCAGGAAGCCCGGCACCTCACCAAGGCGCTGCGCCTGAAAAACGGCGACCGAGTGCGCCTTCTGGATGGAGCCGGACGCAGCGGAGAATTCGCCATTCTCGCCACCGGAAAAAACAGCGTGGAACTGGAGTTCCTGCGGGAAGAAACGCACCCGGAGCCGCGCTTGCGCTGCTGGCTGGCCGCGGCCTATACCAAGGCCGCCCGCCGCGCTTGGCTGCTGGAAAAGGCCGTGGAACTGGAGGCGGCCGGCATCTGGTTCTGGCAGGCCGAACACAGCCAGGCCAAAGTGCCGGACGAGCACAAGGAAAACTGGCGCGAACAGCTCATTGCCGGGGCCAAACAGTGCCTCAACCCCTGGCTGCCGGAACTGCGCACCTTCACGGGCGGCGCCGGGGCTCTGGCCGCCCGGATGTCGGCCGGCTATCCCAAATTTGCCAGAATTTTTCTTTTGTGGGAAGGCCAAGCCTCTGATAACATGCTGTGCCTGGACGATTTAACGCCAGCGCAACCCGGGAACAGGCGCGGCCAGCCGGAATCGCTCTTGTTCATCATGGGGCCGGAAGGCGGGCTCAGCGCCAAAGAAGTGGATCTGTTCCTGAAGAACGGCGCCAGGGCTCTTAGCCTGGGTCGCCGTATCCTGCGCTGGGAAACAGCCGCCCTGCTCTGCCTCGGCCTTTCCTACTGGGCCGGGCAACTTGAGGCCTCGGGCGTATTTTTGCATAACAATGAGCATATTAGCCCCCTTACCTGAACGCCTGCGCCCTACCGACCTGGACAGTTTCGTCGGGCAGGAGCAGTTGCGCGGCCGCCTGCAAAACCTGATGCAGGCCAAACGCCTGCCCAGTCTGCTGCTGGTTGGCCCGCCGGGCTGCGGCAAATCCACCCTGGCCCTGATCCTGGCCCGGGCTCACGGCAAAAAAACTACCCGCCTCAGCGCCCCCGAAGCCGGCTTGCAGCAACTGCGCCGCTCCCTGGCCGGCATCGACATTTTGGTGCTGGACGAGCTGCACCGCTTCTCCAAGGCCCAGCAGGATTTTTTCCTGCCCATTCTGGAAAGCGGCGAACTCACCCTTATTGCCACCACCACGGAAAACCCCTCTTTCAGCGTGACCAAGCAGCTCCTTTCCCGGCTGCACGTGCTGCGCCTGCGGGCGCTCCTGCCGGGCGAGATGCGGGAACTGGCCAGGCGCGGCGCTGCCGCGCAAAGCCTGGAGCTGGGGGCGGAAAGCCTGGAAATGCTGTCCGGCGTGGCCGGCGGCGACGCCCGCACCCTCCTGAATCTGCTGGAATACGTGGCCGCCATGCCGCAGGAAAAGCGCACGCCGGACGGCATTCGCGATGCATTGCCGGAAATGGTGATGCGCCATGATAAAGACGGCGACAGCCATTACGAGCTCATTTCCGCCCTGATCAAGTCCATTCGCGGCAGCGACCCGGACGCGGCCGTCTATTACCTGGCCTGCCTGCTGGAAGGCGGCGAGGACCCGCGCTTTATCTGCCGGCGCCTCATCATCAGCGCGGCCGAGGATATCGGCCTGGCCGACCCGCACGCCCTGAACCTGGCGGTCTCCTGCCAGCAGGCTGTGGAGTTTATCGGCATGCCGGAAGGATGCCTGCCCATGGCGGAAACTTGCATTTACCTGGCTCTGACCCGCAAGAGCAACAGCGCCTACGCCGCTTACACCAATGCCGCCCGCGAGGTTAAAACCCACGGTGCGCAGCCGGTGCCGCTGCACCTGCGCAACGCCTCCAGCAAAATCCAGAAAGACCTGGGTTACGGCAAGGGCTACCTGTACCCGCACAACTACCCCGAAGCCTGGGTGGAGCAGGAATACCTGCCGCCCGAGGTGATGGTCCGGCGCTTTTACGCCGCCAAGAACCAGGGCGAGGAAAGCCGCCTGAGCAGCTGGTGGAAAAAGAACATGCTGAATATACATGGCAACAAGGGCTATGCCGATGAATAAAACCCAGTTTGACAAGGCCGGGCTGGTCCGGCGGTTTGGCGAACCGCTCCCTTTTGACGCGCCGGCATATCAGACCCCGGAGCAAGGCGGCGGCTGGTTTTCCTCGCGCCTGCCCAGCCTCGGGTTCTACCCGCGCATGATCAAGGTGGTCATTCACGCCGGCCGGCTGGCCAAACGCGGGCTCTACAGCGGCGGAGAATTTGTCAAAAGCAGCCTGGATACCATGCGCGGCCTGGAAGCCTGCGGGGTAAAACTGCAACTCAGCAACCTGGCAGTGGTGCCCCGGCTGGAAACGCCGGCCGTGTTCGTCAGCAATCATATGAGCACCATGGAAACCTATATCCTGCCCAGCCTGATCCAATATTACCGCGATGTCACTTTTGTGATCAAGGACAGTCTGCTGCGCTACCCCTATTTCGGCGATATTCTGCGCGCCCGCAACCCGATAGTGGTGGGCCGCAAAGATGCACGGGCCGACTTGCAGGCCGTGCTGGACGGTGGCTGCGCGCGCTTGGCCGCCGGCACTTCCATAGTGGTCTTTCCCCAGGGCAGCCGCTATTCCGGCTGGGATCCGGCCAAGTTCAACAGCATTGGCGTAAAGCTGGCCCGGCGGGCCAAGGTGCCGCTGGTGCCGGTGGCCCTGCGCTCCGACGCCTGGGGCAACTCCAGATATTTTCTTAAGGACTTCGGGAAAATTCGACCGGAGTTGAGAACTTTTTTCAAATTCGGCGAACCAATGGAAGTTAAGGGCAACGGCAAGGAAGAACACGCCGCCGTCCTTAAGTTCATTGGCGACAACCTGAAAGGCTGGGGAGTGGAGTGCCGAAATGCTTGATATCGACAATTTTCTGCTTAACTGGGGTGAAGATTCCCTGGAAGTAAAAGAACTGTTCACCAGGCTTTATGGCCTGTTGCGGCAGTGCCCGGCCTTGACGTTGAGCTGGAGCGCCAGGCCGGAAGTGGTCTACGCGCTGCGCGCCACCCTGAAAGAAGCGAAATCGGCCGATATTTCCGGCGACATCGCGCGCATGGATATCATTGACGACGACCCGGAGGAGCGCTGGCTGTCCATTCGCCTGAACGCCGCGCTGGCCGGCCGCTGCCGTAAAGACTGGGAAGTGCTGCCGGGCGGCCTGTCCGGGCATGACGCCCTGTGCATTGACGTTGACGAGCAGGAAGAAGGAATATCCGATGATCTGCTGGAGTTGTTCGCGAGCAGTCTGAAAAATTTATCCGCAAACTAACCGTGTAATCCAGACCAGATGGAGGAGAGCCATGCGTGCAGTTTTAATTAACGGGAGCCCTCGCCGGAACGGCAACACCGCCATGTTACTGAAAAAGGTGGCCGAACCGCTTGCGGCGGCGGGCTGGGAGACGGAAATAGCGCAGTTGGGCGGCCGACACATCCAGGGCTGCCGGGGCTGCGGCCAATGCGCCGAAACCCGGGACAAGCGCTGCATTTTCAACAACGACGACTTCAACGAAATATTCGCCAGAACCGTGGACGCCCAGGCCCTGGTTTTGGGCACGCCCTGCTACTTCACCGACGTTTCCGCCGAAATGAAAGCCTTTCTGGACCGGGGCGGCTTCGTGGCCCTGATGAACGGCGGCCTCTACACCGGAAAAATCGGGGCGGCCGTGGTGGCGGTGCGGCGCGGCGGGGCCACCCACGCCTTTGACAGCATCAACCACATGTTTTTGATGTCCAGGATGCTGGTGCCCGGCTCCACCTACTGGAACATGGGCTACGGCCTTGACCCCGGCGAAGTGGAAAGCGACGAGGAGGGCCTGGCCAACATGCGCCAGCTCGGACAGGTCATCGCCTGGCTGGGCAAGGCCGTGGCCCCGCACTTGGACCAGTACCCCGACGCCCTGGAAGGCTCCATATAAGCAAAACCGGCCTGGGGTATCTACGAAAAGCATAGCCGAGAAATGTAATGTTTCGCAAAAATCTGTCTTGCGCCATATTGAGACTCTGCGCGTCAGCGGTGAATGGATAAACTACGATCATCAGACCCGAGGGTGGAAATTACAAATGGAAATGAGTTCTTTTTTTGTTTCTGAGGTCAGTTGATGGGCGTATCTATTTGCATACACAGGTCTGCACAGGAAATAGGGGGCAACTGTATTGAAATACTGGCTTCCACGGGCGAACGCCTGTTGTTGGATGCTGGTCGACCATTGGATACGCCGGAAGGCATACCGACACCGATTCCGGCAACCTTGGACACAACAAAGCCGGTTTCTGGAATCCTCCTTTCCCATGCCCATTCAGATCATTGTGGTTTGCTGGAAACGCTGCCTGTGGAATGGCCGGTATATTGCGGGAAGGCCACGGAAGTTCTGTTGCGCCTTGCCGCTGCTATGAGCCAAAAAACGATTAAGCAACCCTGTGTTCATTGGGAGAGCGGAAAATTTTTACCCATTGGCCCCTTCAAAATTACGCCGCGCCTCATAGACCATTCATCTTTTGACGCTTACGCTCTGCAAATTGATGTGGATGGTAAAACTATTCTGTATTCAGGGGATTTTCGCGCCCATGGGCGCAAAGCCAAGCTGACGTTTGATTTGATGGATACTCCCCCGCAACATGTCGATGCCCTGATTATGGAAGGCACGAATCTTCCGAAGCCGGACTCCATACTCAAGGCCACCCGCTCCGAAGGGGATTTACAAGAGCAGTTTATCAGTTTGTTTCGCGAAAGTAGAGGGCGCGTTTTCGTAAGTTGGGCTTCCACAAATATTGATCGTACAGTCACCCTATACAAAGCCTGTCAAAAAAGCGGGCGGGTTCTTGTGCCCGACCTATACTGTATGCTGGTGTTGAAACTCCTGAAGCCATATGGCAGGCTTCCTCAAGCTGAGTGGAAAAGTCGTCATTTGCGGGCGGTGGTGACGAATAAAATGTCATATCTCATGGAACGCATAGGCGAGTCGGATTTTGTGGAATATCTGAAAAAGCACCAGTCCGCCATGAGCGCACGGGCGCTGGCGGAAAATCCGGAGAAATGGGTTATTATGGCGCGAAGCAGCTTGCTTGAGGACTATGCCGCAAAAGGCATTATTCCCGTTGAGGAAGACACTTGGGTTTGGTCTATGTGGCAAGGATATTTGGAGGAAGCATCCAGCAAGCCTCTACATGATTTTTTTGCGCCCTGCCGGAAGAAATACATCCATAGCAGCGGTCATGCTTCAGCGGATGTTTTACGAAAATTTGCGGACGCTATGAAGCCTAAACTGTTGCTCCCTGTACACGGAGCGGCATGGAAAGAGCACCAAGGAGCTTTTTCACAACTGCGCCCTATGGCTAATGGTCAATGGATAGATTTATAGATATGGATAATTGGCAAAAATCACAAAGTAATACAATATTAATTGGGGGGGGACCTTATATGAATATTGACATATTTAATGCGAGAATTGATTCAGCAAGAAAACTAGTGAATACTCCACCGGCTAAAGCCGGTGGCATCGGATAACAGCTAAAGCTGGCTATTGCGGCTGGAAGCCGCCAAAGGACATCGGTGGCACAGAAGGTTATTCTTCACCTTCCACTTT
>JAISDX010000135.1 GCA_031264465.1 Deltaproteobacteria bacterium
TCCGGTAACCGAAGTGGAAGGGCCCGGCAAACGCGCCTGCCTCTGGGTGCAGGGATGTTCCATCCGGTGTAAAGGCTGCATGGTGCCGCATACATGGAAGAGGTCGGAAGGAAAACCGGCACATGTCAATGATCTGTTGCGCCGGATAACCTCGAATCGGGAAATTGAAGGGCTGACGGTTCTGGGCGGCGAACCGATGGATCAGGCCGAAGCGTTGTTGCCCTTGCTGACCGGCGTGAAGGACGCTGGTTTGTCCCTGCTCGTATTTACCGGATATAAACGGGAGCAAATCCGGGACGCCGCGGGGGAAAAAATCATCGCCCTGTGCGACATTCTTGTCGACGGCCCGTACATGCGGGAGCATACCGACTTTTCGCGTCCCTGGATAGGCTCCGCAAACCAGCAAATTCGTTTTTTGACGGAGAGATACGCCCATTTAAAAGAGCGGTTGTTGTCCGGAAAACAAAAGATAGAAGTTCGTGTTTCCACCGACGGAGCAGTGAAAATCAACGGACTATTGCCGGAAGATTTGTTGGAGGAGTTGCGGCGCGAACTGTCAGGGCGCCAGAGATATGATGATTGAACAGGGTTAAACAAAGATCTGCCCATTCTTGCATCCCGTGGGTTATGCTCTGGGCATAAAACACCGGCACAGAGCCACAATCAAGGAGGACCGTTTACACAAAGTTATGGGCACCCCCACAGTATCCCGATCTTGCCGTTATATATTTTCGCCGAGTTTTTTCGCCTGCTCCAGTTCCGCGCGTCCATCTATCTCGCCCGGATTATGCAAGCGCGGCGCGATGATGATCCCGGCTTCCTCCCATTTCTGATAGGCGCATAGCTGCCGGAACATGGAAATGGAGGGCGCGGCCGCGGCATCGGTTGCGTCGCCGCAGGTCATCAATAGAACGGTGCGTTTGACGGCCATCCCTTCCTCAAGCAAGGCGAAAAAACGGTCAACGGCCAGCTTGAGCTGGGCGCTGACGCCGAAATAGTACACGGGCGACGTGAGCGCCAGCGCATCAGCCGTGCAAAGCCCGTCCAGTATGGGCGGCATATCGTCCTTCTGGACACAGACGCCCTTATGCTTGAAGCAATATCCACAGCCGCGGCAGCCGCCGATTGTCAAACCGGCGACCTTGAAAAGCGAAACCTGATGGCCTGCGGTCTTTGCGCCCTCAATGAACGCTTCCGTCAGCCGATTCGTGTTTCCTACATTACGCGGAGAACCCGACAGAACAACAATGCGCTTACTCATGATTTATCCTCCCTGACGTAACGTCTGTAGCGCAATTTTGCCGAAAGCGGGTATGGAGAGCAAGAAAAATGTGATAAGGGAACGGTTCCAGAAAAAGCTCGGCCAGCTTTTCCCGGTAGAGTACCGGGAAAAGCTGGCCGCTTACGGTCTTTTACGCTTGCGTTTGTCGTTTAACGGCGCTTCGCTCTCTAAGCCTTGGTGGCGGCGAGCAGGTCGTTGATCTTGTCGGTCTTTTCCCAGGTGAATTCCGGCAACTCGCGGCCGAAGTGGCCGTAGCAGGAAGTCTTCTGGTAAATGGGACGCTTGAGGTCAAGGTCGCGCACGATAAAGTAGGGGCGCATGTCGAACACGTCTTTCACGGCCTTGGTGAGCGTTTCGTCGTTGACCTTGCCGGTGCCCAGCGAGGAGCAGAGCACGGAAACCGGCTCGGCCACGCCGATGCAGTAGGCGATTTGCACTTCGCACTGGCTGGCCAGGCCGGACGCCACCACGTTCTTGGCAATGTAGCGGGCCATGTAGGCGCCGGAACGGTCCACCTTGGAGGGATCCTTGCCGGAAAAAGCGCCGCCGCCGTGGTGCCCCATGCCGCCGTAAGTGTCCTGGATGATTTTGCGGCCGGTCAGGCCGGCGTCGCCCATGGGGCCGCCCACCACGAAGCGCCCGGTGGCGTTGATAAAAATCTTGGCGTCCTGCGGGTTGAACAGGTTCTGCGGCAGGGTGGGGATGATCACTTTTTGGGTGATATCTTCAATAATCTGTTCCTGCGGGATATCCGGGGCGTGCTGGCTGGAAACCACCACGTTGTCGATATGGCAGGGCTTGCCGTTTTCGTAAACGAACGAAAGCTGGGTTTTGCCGTCCGGGCGCAGGTAGGGGATGACCTTGTCCTGGCGGGCGCGGGTCAAGGCCAGGGAAAGCTGGTGCGCCCAATAGATCGGGGCGGGCATGAGCGTGGGGGTTTCGGTGCAGGCGAAGCCGAACATCATGCCCTGGTCGCCGGCGCCCTGGTCTTCGGGCTTCTTGCGGGAAACGCCCTGGTTGATGTCCTGGGACTGCTTGCCGATGGCGGCGATAACCGCGCAGGTCTGCCAGTCGAAGCCCATGTCGGAGCTGTCGTAACCGATTTTTTTGATGGTTTCGCGCACGATGGTGGGCAGGTCGGCGTAGCCGGCGGTGGTAATTTCGCCGGCGATTACGGCCAGACCGGTGGTGAGCAGGGTTTCGCAGGCGACATGCGATTCCAGGTCTTCTTCAAAAAGCGCATCAAGAACGGCGTCGGAAATCTGGTCGGCGATTTTGTCCGGGTGCCCTTCGGTTACGGATTCGGAAGTGAAATGGTATTTTCCTTTTACTGGGAACATGAGTACTCCTGTTTAGCGGTCTGTGCGCCAACGTTGTTTCGCGCCGGCACGGTTGGTGTCAAAAAAAATTATCCCAGGGACATGTTGTCGATAAGCCTGGCCTTGCCCAGATACACGGCGGTGATCATGCGGGTGTCGGTCCTGGCCAGTGGCTGCGCTTCCAGTGTGTCCGGGTGCACCAGTTCCAGGTAATCCACCCGGCCCTGCGGCAGGTTGTCCAGCCAGTAATCCAAAATGCATTTTTCCAGCTTGGCGGCGCTGCGTTCGCCTGCGGCGAAGCGGGCGCGCGCCGCGTGCAGGCCCTGGCTGATCTGGGCCGCGGCAAAGCGCTCTTTCGGGGTCAGATAGCTGTTGCGCGAGCTCATGGCCAGACCGTCCGCTTCGCGCACGAGCGGCCCGCCGACAATTTGCACGGGCAGGTTTAAATCTTCGGCCATACGCTTGATGATGGTAAGCTGCTGCCAGTCCTTTTCCCCAAAAAAGGCAAAATCCGGGGTGCAGATGTTGAACAGCTTGAGCACCACGGTGCAGACGCCTTTAAAATGGGTGGGGCGGGTTTTCCCGCAGAGCGTTTCGGAAAGCGAGGGCACGCTCACCCAGGTGCCGAAGTGCAATGGGTACATTTCCCTCGAGCTGGGCGTAAAGAGCAGGTCGACGCCGTTTTCCCCGGCCATGGCCCGGTCGCGTTCCGGGTCGCGCGGGTAACTGCCCAAGTCTTCGGCGGGGCCGAACTGCGAAGGGTTGACGAACAGCGAAACCACCACCTTGTCGGCTTTTTCGCGGGCGGCCTGCATCAGGCTGACATGGCCCTGGTGAAAAAAACCCATGGTGGGCACCAGCGCCACGCTTTGGCCGGCCTTGCGCCAAGCGGCGCACTGTTCCTGAACGGATCGGGGAGCGGAGGAAATCATCATATCAATAAATCCGTATATGCTGTTTTGTTAAAAAGGGTTTACTATGCCAAAATCGTAATGTCCAGCACTATTTGGGTTTTGTCCACAAAAAACGTGATAAACCGGCACCTGAAAAGGAAAAAAAGGCGTTCGGGTCCGGTGCGGAAAATTATTTTTTTCCGCTTTCAAGTCGGCTATAGTGAGCGGAGCGAACCCGGACTCCGCGCACCCGAACACTGCGAACGTAAACATGAAAGCATACCACCAGGGACAACTGGATTTTTGCTGCGCCATTTACGCCTTCATCAACGCTCTCAAGCTGGTGGCCGGTTTCGGCTTGGCCGACGGGCGGCGCATCCTCGGGGAAACGTTGCGGGAAATTTCCGCCCGCCCGGCCCTGTGGGAGCCGTTTCTTGACAACAATACCGACCACTACTGGGTGGTCCGTTATCTTTTGGGCCGCTATTGCCGCAGCGGGCGCTTCGCCTGCCGGGCCGCCTTTTTGCCGCAGGCTCCCCTGGACGGGGCGGAACGGCGCGAATTGCGCCGGCAACGGGAGCAGGGAGAGCATTCGCTGAAGCTTTACGGGGCTACCGACCACGAACTGGGCATCTGGCTTGGCCTGCACACGCCCGAGGAATTGGACCTGGATACGCTGGAGCGCGATATCCTTTACCGGCGCGAAAGCGGCGAGGCCGGCCAGTCCGGCCAGCCCGGGCGCATGTGCCCCAGCGAGCGGGAGCTGCGCTGGCCAATGGAAGAACTCTGGCCGCTTTTGCAAAGCTGGCTGCCGTTGCGGCGCCTGTTCGGCGGGCTGAGCGGCTTCGGCCCGCCCGGCGCGCCCGGCGGAGAAGGCGGCCAGCAAACACGTTGCCTGTTGCTGCGCTTCCACCGCTACCTATACATGGAAACCCTCCCGGTGGTTTCGCACTGGAGCACCGGGCGCGAGTTTGCCGGCGACGTGCTGCATCTTTTTGACTGCACGGCCGACAAAGAGGCCATCCACAGCCTGTCGTTCCGGGAAACAGCCGCCAGCCCCGCGCAACTGGGCGCGGGCCGGCTGCTGCAACTGGAGCCGGATTCCCTGGTGTTTATAGAAAAAGTTTGATCAAGCCGGCAGGCACGCGCTGCCCAAATCCACAAGCAAGGGGTCGCGCTCGCCGTCCGGCGCCAGCCGGGAGGGGAATTCCCGCAGCCCGTGTTCCGGGCCGAGCAGGAGCACGTGCCCGGTCTTTTCAATCCAGCCTTCACTCCGCAGACGGACTACGGCGGCCAGGGTGGCGGCGCTGCTGCGGCTGGCGATAACGCCTTCCCGCTCGGCCAGCCTGGCCTTGGCCGCCTCCATTTCGCGTTCCGTGACCGCCACGGCGCAGCCCAGGCTCTTGTAAATGGCATCCAGCACAAAAGCCGCGCTCTGGCTGTCAAAGGACAGGGCTTCCTCTTCGCGGGTGGGTTCCCGTTTGCCGCTTTCCCGCGCGTATTCGTACGCCGGCGTGGGCGGGGACACAATTTCCTTCTTTTTTTCCTTCCAGCCCGTGACCACCGGGTGCCAATCCTCGCTCTGCACGGCCACCAGGCGGGGCAGGGCGGGGGGAATCCAGCCCAGGGCCTGCATTTCGCGCAGCCCGCGATACAGGCCGCGGAACATGCCGTCCCGGTCCACCGGGCAGACAATGGTGGCCGGTATTTCCCACTTGAAGCTCTCGGCCACCTCAAAAGCCAGGGTTTTCCAGCCTTCCATGGCCATGGGGTCGTGCGTGGAAAGCACATGGTACCAGCCATGGGCGGCGGCGCTGCGCGCCATCAGTTTTTCGGCTTCGACCATGTCGCCGTCATGCAGGTACAGGCGGGCGCCCGTGGCCAGAATGCCGGCCCTGAACTGCGGCAGCATGCTGCCCCGATAGGACAGGAGCACCAGATTCAGCCCGGCATAGGCGGCGTAGCAGGCCCAGGCGTAGGCCTCGGTCAAGTTGGCGTGCACCGCCAGGGTACGGACGCCGCTCTCCAGGGCGCGGGACACGCACACGGCGGCCGCGCGGGAGCGGAAAGTGGAAAACGGCAGGACGCTTTCGTCCTTGAGATACAGATAGTCCAGCCCCAGTTCGGCGCCGAGGCGCTTGAGCGGCAGCACCGGCGTACCGCCCTCGCCCCGGGTCACCATGTTGCTGGCGTCGCGAATGGGCAACAGCTCGGAAAAGCGCCAGATAGTGGGGGCGCGCCGGAGCAGGTCTTCTTTTTTCAGATACTGGCGGATGCTGTCGTAGTCGTAATCGATAAGCAGCATGCCGGCGCAGCGGGGGCAGAGCTTGGGCTGGGGCTCCTGGTCGGGCGGGAAGGGAAACGTCCTGCCGCACTTGAAGCAGCGAAAACCTTTGATGTACATAAGCGTCCTCGGGTTTGAACGCCCATTAAAACAAATGGGCCGGTATCGCCCTTTTAACAGGCAATACCGGCTTTATCAACTTTGTTATGACCGGGCTTACAGGGATTTGCCCACCATGCGGCACAGCCGGGCCAATTGGTTGGTGAAACCGTTTTCGTTGTCGTACCAGATGATCAGCTTGAGCATGTTGCCGTTCATGACGGCGGTAAGCTTGGAATCGACCACGCCGCCGTGGGTGTCGCCGTTGAAGTCGATGGAAACCAGGGGTTCTTCGCAGTAGCCCAGGTTGTCCTTGAGGCTGGTTTCGGAAGCCTTTTTCAGGGCGGCGTTAACTTCTTCCACGGTGGCCGGCTTGAGCAGTTCGCAGGTCAGGTCGACCATGGAGACGTTGGCGGTGGGCACGCGTACGGCCAGGCCGTCCAGCTTGCCTTTAAGTTCCGGAATGACCAGGCCGATGGCCTTGGCCGCGCCGGTGCTGGTGGGGATCATGGAAAGAGCGGCGGCGCGGGCGCGGCGCGGGTCCTTGTGGGTGCCGTCCTGCAGACGCTGGTCCATGGTGTAGGAGTGCACGGTGGTCATCAGGCCGCATTTGATGCCGAAGGCGTCGTTGATCACCTTGGCGGCCGGGGCCAGACAGTTGGTGGTGCAGGAAGCGGCGGAAATGATGTTGTGCCTGGCCGGGTCATACTTCTTGTCGTTAACTCCCATGACCACGGTCAGGTCCAATTCGCTCTTGCCGGGCGCGCTGAGAATGGCTTTTTTGGCGCCGCAGGCGAGGTGCCGGCCCAGGCCTTCCGCATCGGTAATGGTGCCGGTGTTGTCCACCACCAGATCGATGTTCAGGTCCTTCCATTTCCATTCGCCGGGTTTTTCGCGGGTGACCAGCACCATGCGGCCGTTCACCACCAGGCCGTCGTCGGACGCTTCCACAGTGCCGTCAAAACGGCCGTGCACGGAGTCGTACTTGAAAAGATGGGCCAGGGACTTGTTGTCGGCCCGGGCGTTGATGGCCACAATCTGGTCGGCCTTGTCGTTGGCCATAACGCGCAACAGGCAGCGACCGATGCGTCCGAAACCGTTTAAAGCGATGCGGGACATAATATTTTACCTCTCTGAAGTTTTCTTAAATTTTATTGGAGCAGCCCAGCACGTTTTTAATCTTGCGCCGCACCATGTCTTTAACCGCCTGGCGGGCCGGTTTGAGATAGTCGCGCGGGTCGAACTTTTCCGGGTTTTCGGCCAGGTACTTGCGGATATTGGCGGTCATGGCCAGGCGGATGTCCGAGTCGATGTTGATTTTGCACACGCCGAGTTTCGCGGCGCGGCGCAGCAGGTCTTCCGGCACGCCCTTGGCTCCGCCCAGTTTGGCGCCGTACTTGTTGCCCATGTCCACAAATTCCTGCGGCACGCTGGAGGCGCCGTGCAGCACCAGGGGGTAGCCGGGCATGAGCCCGGTTATTTTTTCCAGGCGGTCAAAGTCCAGTTTGGCTTCGCCGGTGAACTTGTAGGCGCCGTGGCTGGTGCCGATGGCAATGGCCAGCGAGTCGCAACCGGTGCGCTTCACAAAATCCACGGCCTGGTCCGGGTCGGTGTAGACGGAGACTTCCGAGCTCACATGCTCTTCCACGCCGGCCAGTTTCCCGAGTTCGGCTTCCACCCACACGCCCCGGGCATGGGCGTATTCCACCACCTGCCTGGTGACGGCGATATTTTCCGCATAAGGCAGGTGTGAACCGTCAATCATGACGGAGGTAAAGCCGCCGTCAATGCAATCCTTGCACAGTTGGAAGTCGGGGCCGTGGTCCAGGTGCAGGCAGATGGGCAGATCGCTTTCGGCCAGAGCCGCTTCCACCAGCTTTACGATGTAAGTCTGCCCGGCGTACTTGCGGGCTCCGGCCGAAACCTGGAGGATGAGCGGGGCCTGTTCCTCGGCGGCGGCGGCCACGATGCCCTGGATGATTTCCATGTTGTTGACGTTGAAGGCGCCGACGGCATAGCCTTCTTTGTAGGCTCGATCAAACATTTCCTTGGGACCGACTACAGGCATGGCGAGAACCTCCTGCTGATATATGCCTGAAAAAAGTACCAAACTCCGCTCAGGGTGAATTAACCCAGGAAAAACGCTGGAATCCGGGCGGAGGCGGAATCACTCGGGGTAACTCCTCAAGCATAAGCGAGAGGGCAGAAAAAGGGAAGCTGTATTAACTGTTTTATAAGGAATTAACCGGCAGGGCGCGGGCAGAATCAGGCAACGCCAAGTTTTTCCGCCAGCTCTTTGCATTCCTGGTGCCGGAAACAATCGAGCGAATGGTCGTTCACCAGGCCGGCCGCCTGCATGTGGGCGTAAATGACGGTAGGCCCGAGGAACTTGAAGCCGCGCTTTTTCAGATCCTGGGAAAGTTTTTCGGCCAGCGGCGTTACCGGCGGCACGTCCTCAACCCCGCGCCGCCGCCCGTCGATCACCCGGCCGCCGATAAAGTCCCAAATATAGGAGACGAACGAACCGTAAGCCTTTTGCACTTCGATGAAACAGGCCGCATTGCTGATGGCGGATTCTATTTTTTTCCGGTTGCGCACGATGGAAGCATCCAGCAACAGGCGCTCCACGTCGGCCGGGGTGAATCTTGCCACCCGGCGCGGGTCGAACCCGGCAAAGGCGCGGCGGTAGCCCTGGCGCTTGCGCAGGATGGTAAGCCAGGAAAGGCCGGCCTGGGCCGCTTCCAGGGTAAGGAATTCGAACTGGCGATTATCGTCCAGTACCGGCACGCCCCATTCCTGGTCGTGGTAGTCCAGCATTTCCGGGGAGCGCGTCCAGGCGCAGCGAATGATAGCGGGCTGAATATTTGTCACAGGATCTGATCCAAAAAGGCCTTGGTGCGTTCGTGCCTGGGGTTGCTGAACAGTTCGCCCGGACTGCTGTCCTCGATAATCACGCCGTTGTCCATGAAAATGACCCGATCGGCCACTTCTCGGGCAAAACCCATTTCGTGGGTCACCACCAGCATGGTCATGCCGCCCTTGGCCAGTTTGCGCATGGCGTCCAGCACCTCGCCCACCATTTCCGGGTCCAGGGCCGAGGTGGGCTCGTCAAAGAGCATCACCTTGGGGTCCATGGCCAGGGCGCGGGCAATGGCCACGCGCTGCTGCTGCCCGCCCGAGAGCTGGTCCGGGGAGGCGGAATGCTTTTCGGCAATGCCCACGCTTTCAAGGAGCGCCATGGCCCGGCGCTCGGCTTCGGTTTTTTTGCGGTGGCGCACGGCGAGTTGGGCCAAGGTGACGTTCTCCAGTACGGAAAGATGCGGGAACAGGTTGAAAGACTGGAACACCATGCCCACTTCGGCCCGGATGGCGTTGATGTCGCATTTCGGGTCGAGCGCGTTTTTGTCTTCAATGAAAATGTCGCCGCCTTCGGCGTACTCCAGGCGGTTCACGCAACGCAGCAGCGTGGACTTGCCGGAGCCGGAAGGTCCGATAATGACCACGGTTTCGCCCTTGTGCACGTCCAGGTCGATGGATTTCAGGGCATGCAGGGTGGCGGGGTGGTAAAAGAATTTGTTGAGTTTGCGTATTTTGATCATCGGCGTACCGCCCGGCGTTCAAGATATTGCACGAAAATTGAGAGCGTGAAGGTCAGCACCAGGTAGAGCAGGGCGCAGGTGAACCACAGTTCCAGGGGCTGCACCGAGGAAGTGACGGCCTCGCGCGTGGCTTTGGTCAGCTCGCGAATGGCCATGACGCCCAGGAGCGAAGAGTCCTTGATCAGGCTGATGAACTGCCCGGCCAGAGGCGGCATGATGCGGCGCAGGGCCTGCGGCAGCACCACTTTGCGCATGCACTGGCCGTAGGTCATGCCCAGGGAACGGGCGGCCTCGGTCTGCCCCCGGTGCACCGACTGGATGCCGGCCCGCACGATTTCCGCGACATAGGCCCCGGTAAAGATGGCCAAGGCGATAACGCCGTACCACAGGGCCGGAATGCGCGGCAGCCCGGCCTGGGCCAGGAGTTCGTCCACCAGCACCCCGACCACGAAATACCAGATGAAAATCTGGACCATGAGCGGGGTGCCGCGTATGAGCTCGACGTATATTATGGCCCACCAGCGCGGGGCCGGATTTTCCGAAACCCGGGCCAAGCCGAACAGTATCCCCACGGCAATGCCGATGATGATGGCCAAAAAGCTCACCTGGAGCGTAATCCACAACCCTTCCAGCAAAATGCCCGGCGCGCGGTACTCGTAGCGGGCCAGCGCGTCGCCGTAATAGACGGTGCTGCCCGCATCCAGGAGGACGTTGGCGTCCTTGGGCAGCGCGATGTCGTGCTCGGCGTTGTATTCATCCCGGATGACGATTTTGGAGGCGTCCACGGCCAGGACCTGTCCGTCAAACTCGCTGTTCAGGTCGCGCTCGTCGACAATCCAGAAGTACTGCGGCACCCGCCCCCATTGCCAGATATATTCCACCTTGGTGGTGGCGTACCACAAAAAGACGAGCACGGCCGCGACGGTAATGGCGAAGACGAAGCGCCAGAAATATGTATAGCCTTTGGTTTTGGGCTTATCCAGGCCGGTATAGCGCATGGGGCTTCCTTGGTAAGGTTGTCGGTGGCGTTTGCTTAACTGCTGATAGCATACGAATGCTGGCGGCACAACAGGGCAAAAATTTAGGGGGGCGCTCCGCGCGCCCCCCTGAGTCGTCTTTTATTCTTGCGCCAGCATCTTCACATTTTCACCATAAGCGTCCTTGATGGTGGTCTTGATGCCGATGAGCTGCCCCCACTTGCGGAAAGCCCCAAAGAAGATGCAAACCATGAAGCCCATGACCACGCAGGCCATGCTCGCCAACAGATACTGCCCATTGGGCAGGTAGCTGGTGGTCACCTGCAGGTAGCCGGCCCAGAAGGTCACGGCCGCCATGGCCAGGCCGGGTATGGCCGTGCACAGGGCGTACTTGCCCCGGTTCATGCGCAGCAGCATGGTGGTGCCCACAATCAGGGCGCAGGCCGCCAGGAGCTGGTTGCTCAGACCGAACAGCGGCCAGATGCTGCTGATGTTGCCGGTGTAGACCAAATACCCCCAGGCCCCGGTAAAGAGGGCGCTGGTAATGATCACGCCGGGCATCCACTCCTTGTCGTTGAACTTGGGCACGGCCTGGCCGATGAGTTCCTGCAAAAAGAAACGGCCCACCCGGGTGCCGGCGTCAATGGCCGTCAGGATGAACACGGCTTCAAACATGACCGCGAAGTTGTACCAGTAGCCCATGAGCTGGTCCATGTACGGGATTTTGTGGAAAATGTGGGCCATGCCCACGGCCAGCGAAACCGCGCCGCCGGTGCGGCCGGCCAGATCGATGCCGATGTGTTCGGCGAAGTAGGGCAAATCCGCCGGGGCCAGGCCCGGGTTGGCGGCCACCAGGGCGTCGTAGGCGGCCTTGGGGGCGTTGATGGCGAAGTAGTCGCCGGGCACCAGGGTACAGGCGGCGATGAGCGCCATCATGGCCACAAAGCCTTCAGTCAGCATGGCCCCGTAACCCACGAACAGCACTTCCCGTTCCTTGCCGATCATCTTTGGGGTGGTGCCGGTACCGATAATGGAGTGAAAGCCTGAAATGGCCCCGCAGGCGATGGTGATGAAAATAAAGGGCAGCACCGGCCCGCCGATGACCGGCCCGCCGCCGTGAATGAACTGGGTGAGGGGCGGCATCATCAGGTCGGGCCGCACGAACACGATGCCGATGGCCAGCATCAGGATGGTGCCGAGCTTGAGGTAGGTGGAAAGGTAGTCGCGCGGCACCAGCAGCAGCCAGACAGGCAACACCGAGGCGAAAAAGCCGTATACCGGAATGGCCAGGGCCAGGGAGTTGCGGTCCCAGTCGAACATCCAGCCCAGGGAGTCGGGCTGCATGAGCGAATGGCCGGACAGGATGGCCGCCACCAGCAGGCCGACCCCGACGAGGCTGCCCAGGGAAACGCCGCCCCGCCGACGCATGATGATGCCCATGAGCACGGCGATGGGCAGGGTGGAAATTACGATGAAGAGCGACCAGGGCGCGTTGTGCATGGCGCTTACGCAGGCCAGGGAAAGGCCGGCCAGGGTCAGGATCAGGATGAACAATATGCCGAAGGCGGCAATGGTGCCGGTAACCGGCCCGATTTCATTGCGGGCGATGGTGGCCAGGCTTTGCCCCTTGTGCCGGACGGAAGCGAACAAAATGACCATGTCATGCACGGCCCCGGCCAGCACGCAGCCGACCAGGATCCAAAGCGCGCCGGGCAGAAATCCGAATTGGGCGGCCAGCACCGGCCCCACCAGCGGCCCGGCGGCCGCGATGGCCGCGAAATGATGCCCGAACAGCACTTTTTCGTTGGTGGCCACGTAGTCTTTGCCATCGGCGTATTTTACAGCCGGAGTGGCCCGGTTGTTGTCCAGCCGCAGCACCTTGTTAGCCAGGAAAATGCCGTAAAGGCGGTAGCCGATGGCAAAAACGCACAGCGTCCCAAAAACCAGAGTTAAAGCGTTCATACCGGTCAAAGCGTCCATTATCAGTACTCCTTTATCCAAAGAAGATTCGTTGGAAGTTGCGCTCCATCACGGGGCTGGGTAGCGGAGAAACAGTCCCTAAGGGCGTCCATTTATAGCACAAGTTTTCAGATTTGTCGCCAAATAGCAAAATTGACCGAACCAACTGAAAGTTCATTTTTACCCGACAAATAAGGATTAATAATATCCATATGTTGCCATTATCAACTCGTGTGATGGCGGGAAAAAGCCGGGCTTCCGCCAGTCCTGGCGCCGGCCCGGACGCCGGCAAAAATAAATTGCGCGCTTTTTGCGGGCGGCCTGCCCATTCCGGTTGAATTTGTTTTGAACTCGGCTTCTTTTGTAGTAAAAAGCGAAATGGTAACTATGAAAATCAAATATATTCTCTGCATAATCGCCGGAGTGTTTCTCGTGTTGTTCGTCATTACCCGGAGCGAAAGCGGCGGGAGCAATGTTTACGGCGTAAACGAGCGGGTGTTCCTGCCCGAAGTGAGCACCGCCAGCATCAAGGCCAAGCTGGATACCGGCGCCCTGACCTCGTCGCTCGGGGCGGACGATATCGAACTGTTCCAGAAAGACGGCCGCGACTGGGTGCGCTTCACCCCCCAGATAAAGGACGCCCGGCGCCTGGAGCGCCCCCTGGCCCGGCACAGCGAAATCAAGCGCCGGGTGGCTGAAACCGACGAGGAATACGAGTCGGACAAACGCCCGGTGGTGCTTCTGGAAATCTGTTTTGCCGGCAAAAAATACAGCATGGAGGTCAATCTTGCCGACCGGTCGCGTTTCAACTACCCCCTGCTTCTCGGCCGCGCTTCCCTGGTCGAGTTCGGGGCGCTGGTGGACCCGGCCCGTGAATACACCATCACCCCGAGCTGCGGTTCATGAACAACTCCAACCACCTGAAAATTCTGGCCGTAATTCTGGCCCTGCTCGGCGTGGGAATTACCGCCTACCAGATTTTCGCCCTCAAAACCCCGCTTACGGAAACGGAGCACGTGTCGCTCTGGACCGTGGATACCCGCATCACTTTTGACGTGCGCGGCGAAGCCAGACCGGTGGAACTGCGCTTTTACCTGCCGCCCGTTTCCGGCGCCTACCAGCTCTCCAACGAGCTGTTCATCGCCAACGGCTACGGCCAGAGCCTGTTTGACGACGGGCAGAACCGCCTGGTGGTCTGGACCGCCCGCAAGGTCAGCGGCCCGCAGACGCTGTTTTACCGGATGAACTTGGCCAAGGCCTCCGTCCCGCCCCCGGACGTCCCAGGCGAAACTTGGCGCGCCCCCATGCCCGTAGACGAGGTGGACAAGGTTGCCGTGGATACGCTTTTGGACGAAATCCGGCAAAAATCGGCCGACACCATCAGTTTTATAACCACGGCCGTGCAGACGGTGCACGAGCCGCACAACCCCAACGTGAAGCTCCTGCTCGGCCCGGACGAAACGCCGCTCCGCCGCATGCAGGTGCTGGAACTGCTGCTGTCGCAGGCGCACATTCCCATCCAGGCGGCGCACACGCTCCGTCTGACTGCGGGCAAGCAGGAGCCGGAACTGTGGATGCGCAGCTACATAGATTCCACCAGGCATTCCGACGCCGACTGGTACTATTTCAATCAGGCGACCTACACCAAGGGCCTGCCGCCGGAGCGGCTGCTCTGGTGGACGGGCGACGAATCGCTTATCCGGGCCAGTGGAGCCAGGGCCCAGGCGGATTTCCGCCTCGACCGCAACGAGCTTACCGCGCGCAGTTTGGAAGAAGTGACCGGCAGCGGCAACTTTTCGTTGTACAGCCTGCCTCTTTCCACCCAGTACGCCTACCGGCTGATGCTGATGATCCCGTTCGGGGTGTTCATCATCCTGATCCTGCGCAACATTGTGGGGCTGGAAACTTTGGGCACGTTCGCCCCGGTGCTGATCGCCCTGGCTTTTCGCGAAACCGGGCTGGCTTTCGGGCTGGTCTTCTTTACCTTGATCGTCTCCACGGGCCTCCTGCTGCGGGCTTACCTGGAGCAACTGAAGCTGCAGATGCTGCCGCGCCTGTCCGTGGTGCTCTCGTTCGTGATCCTGCTGATTATCGCCGCCAGCCTGCTCTGCTACAAGCTCGGCTTTGACGCCGGTCTTTCCATCACCCTGTTCCCCATGGTCATTCTCACCATGGTGATCGAGCGCGTCTCCGTCACCTGGGAAGAGCGGGGCGGCTACCATGCCTTCCGGGTGTCGCTGGGCACCATGGCGGCGGCGGCCGTGGTTTACGTGGCGCTGAACATTCAATCCCTGGCCTACCTTGTGTTCACCTTCCCGGCCATACTCCTGGTGCTGGTGTCCGTCATGCTCGGCGTCGGACGCTACCGCGGCTACCGTTTGACCGAGCTGGCCCGCTTCAAGGACCTGATAAGGAGAGGTTGATGTTCTCCATGGCACGAACCTGGCGCGCTCTCAAAGAACGCGGTATCATGGGGATAAACCAGCGCAACGCCGATTATATCGTCAAATATAACCAGCGCCGCTATTACCCCTTGGTGGACAACAAAATCCTCACCAAGCAGCGGGCTCTGGCCTGGGGCATCAGCGTGCCCGAGCTGTACGCCGTGCTCGAAAGCGAGCACCAGATCCGCAACCTGGACCGGATTCTCGGCGATTATGCCGATTTTGTAATCAAACCGGCCCAGGGCTCGGGCGGCGACGGCATTGCGGTAATTGCCGGCAAGTTCGACGAAACCCGCTACAAGACCGTTTCCGGCCGGATTGTCGGCTATGCCGAGCTGCAGTACCAAATTTCCAACATCCTCACCGGCCTTTATTCTCTGGGCGGCGCCCGGGACAAGGCCATGATCGAGTACCGGGTGCGCCCCGACCCGGTATTCAGCTCCATTTCGTACGAAGGCGTGCCGGACATCCGCATCATCGTGCTCATGGGCTATCCGGTCATGGCCATGCTGCGGCTGCCCACCCGCCAGTCCAACGGCAAGGCCAACCTGCACCAGGGGGCCATTGGCGTGGGCATTGATCTGGCCGGCGGCACCACGCTGAACGGCACCTGGCTGAACGAGAAAATAGACCGCCACCCGGATACCGCCGTCAAGGTTTCCGGCATCAGCATACCGCTTTGGGAAAAGTTCATTCACCTGGCCACCAACTGCTACGAGCTGGTAAACCTTGGCTATATAGGGGTGGATCTGGTGCTGGACGAAACCCTGGGTCCGCTGATTCTGGAGTTGAACGCCCGGCCGGGGCTGAGCATCCAGATTGCCAACGACGCCGGCCTGTACGCCCGCACCCGGCTGGTGGAAGAGCGGCTGGCCAGGCGGGCCAAGGCCGGCCAGGGGCCGGAGGGACCGGAAGAGCGCATTGAATTTTCGCAGCGTTTCCTTAGAACAATACCCTTGGGATAGCTTCCAGGGTTTTTAATCCTGCGCGTCTGGCGACGCGCCTTTTTCAGCGCGTTTCTGCAATTCCTCGTTCAGGATGATGCGGCGCAAAATTTTGCCCACGGCCGATTTGGGCAACTCCGAACGAAACTCCACCCGGCGCGGCACCTTGTAGCTGGCCAGTTTTTTGCGGCAGTGGGCGATAACTTCTTCCTTGGTCGGGGTTTCTCCCGGCTTGGGGACCACGAAGGCTTTCAGGGTTTCGCCGCGCGTGCCGTGCGGCAGGCCCACGGTGATGGCTTCGAACACTTTCGGGTGGTCGGCCAGCACTTCGTCTATTTCGCGCGGATAGACGTTGTAGCCGTTGACGATGTACATGTCTTTCTTGCGGTCCACGATATAATAGAAGCCGTCTTCGTCCACGCGGGCGATGTCGCCGGTGTAGAGCCAGCCGTTGCGGATGGCCCCGGCGGTTTCGTCCGGGTTGTTCCAGTAGCCGAGCATCACCTGCGGCCCGCGCACCACCAGTTCGCCCGGCACTCCGACCGGCATCTCGATGTTGCCCAGCTCCATGTCCACGATTTTTGCCTCGGTAAAGGGGATGGGTTCGCCGATGGAGCCGTGGCGGGTCGGCCCTTTCGGGGGGATAAGCGGGTTCAGGTGCGTTACCGGCGAGGCTTCGGTTAGCCCGTAGCCCTCGATGATGCGGGCGGCGGTAAGCTTTTGAAATTCCTCAAACTTGCTCACCGGCATGGCCGCCGAGCCGGAAACGCAATAATGTATGCAGGTGAGGTCGTAGTTGCTGACGTTTTTTTGCTGCATGAGCGAAATGTACAGGGAGGGCGCCCCGGGAAAGACGGTGGGCTTGCGCTTTTTGATGATTTCCAGCACGTCCATGGGCGCATAGCGCGGCACCAGGATAACCGAGGCGGAAATGCTGGTGGGCACCAGGAGGCAGACGATCAGCCCGTAAACGTGAAAAAACGGCAGGATGGCCACGAAGGTATGCTGGTAGTCCGCATCCGCCATCTCCAGCTTGGTCTTAATCTGAAAGGCCTGGGCGGTCAGGTTGTAATGCGTGAGCATCACCCCCTTGGAAACGCCGGTGGTCCCGCCGGTATATTGCAGGAGCGCCAGACTGGCGGCCGGGTTTTCCACCTGGCACGAATAGCGTTCGGCTCCGGCGGCCAGGCTGCTCCAGGGGAACACCGCCTGTCCGTCAAACGGGACTTTGGGCTGGCTTTTCCCGCGCCGGTTTTTGAACTCCAGCATCTTGTTGTAAGGAAAGGCAAGGCCTTCGGAAATACGGGTGACAAAGACTTTTTCCAGGGGCACCTTGCCGCGCAAGGGCGCTATTCTGCTCCAGAGCATGTCCAGGGTAATCAGAAAGCGGGCTCCGCTGTCGGCAAGATGGTGGGTGAGCTCTTTTTCCATGTACAGCGGGTTGGTCATGACCACCACGCCGCCGGCTTTGAGCACTCCCCAGAAGGCAAAGACGGCCTGCGGCAGGTTGGGCAGCATGACGGCCACCCGGTCGCCGGGGTTCAGCCCGTGCCGGCGCAGGCCTGCGGCAATGCGTTCGGCTTGTTCCTGGAGTTTGCGGTAGGAAACCCGGCGTTTGTGAAAAAAAAGAGCCGTGCGGCGCGGGGTGTCGCGCACGGCGCGATCCAGCAGATCGCCCAGGGAAGAGGGCGGAATCAGGGCGGTATAGTCGGTCTGGCCCGCACCAGGGCCGGCCGGCTGTTCGTCAAGCGGCATGTGTTCCTCTTTGTTGCTGGATAGAAGGTCCGCCGTAAGGCCGGGCCTGGGGCTCAAATTTGGCAAGCATGGCTTATCAATAAAAAGCGGCGCTGTCACGCAATGCTTGCAGCGGGTCGCGTAAAAATTTATTGCGGCAGTACGCCAGAAGAGGCATAAGTGCTGGACGAGGCGGGCGGGAGCCCGGTAGCCGGCGGCCGGAGCGACGCCCGGGCCGCATTTGGAGATGCGTGATGAAAAAAGAAAATATGAGCGAAGGCAATTCCATCCAGTCGGTGGAGCGGGCCATGCAGATCCTCGAACTGCTCTGCATGGCCAACGAGCCGCTGAGTGTCATTGAAATCAGCCAGAAAGTGGGAGTGAACCGGACCACGGTTTACGGCATACTGAACACTTTTGTGAAAATGAATTACGCCGAGCGCGGCAAGGCGCGCGGCAAGTTTGTCGATTCATACAAAGTGTTCATGCTGGGTTCGGCTTATCAGCGCAAGCTGGCGCTGCCGCGCCAGGCGGCGGTCTACCTGAACAATCTGTTTTACAAATACCAGAACGCTTCCGTTCGGCTGGCCATGAAATATGGCCCGGGCGCCTACGTGATTGTGGACGCCAAGGAAGCCGGGCGTTCAGCCATCATCAGGGCCGGCGAAATCATTCCGCTGCACGCCGCCGCCATGGGAAAGGCCATTTTGGCTTTCCAGCCGGAGGAGGAAATTGAGCTTTTTTTGTCCGGCGGACCGCTGTGCCGCTATACTTCAACCACTTTGACCGCGCCGGAGCAACTGCGGGAAGAGTTGGCCAAAACCAGAACCCGGGGCTACGCTACGGATGACGGCGAATACCTGGACAATACTTTTTGCATGGCTTTCCCGGTGCGTAACTCGAGCGGCCAGGTATTCGCGGCCATGAGCGTTTCCAGCAACAAGAACAATATTGTGGATAATTTGTCCGAGCTCATCCTGGACGGGCTGGAGAACAGCAAGGCGCTGTCAAAGGAGTTGGGCTGGCGGGTCACGCCGGGCTAGGGAAGCGCTGCTTAATGGTTTTTTGCTCCCTGGCCGCGTCAGGCCCGCCCCGGGCGAAGCTCATGTATGTCTTACAATTCGCTCCGCCCGGAACTCGGTTGCCGGAGCAGGGCCTGCCAGGAACAAAAATTCTTATTGATCAGCCTTTCCTCAGGCTTTCCTCAGAACGGCACGTCGTCCATGCCGCTGGCTTCGGAGGGGAAGGCCGGCCCCAGGTCGTCCATGGCGTCGGTCTGCGGCCGGGGCGGCTGGCGCTGCCCGCCGCCTTGTCCGCCGCTGCGCTGGTATCCGCCGCCCTGGCCGCCGTTCTGGCCGCGCGGAGCCTCAAAGCCGCCCTCTTCGTTGCCGCCCTGGCCGCCGCCGCTGCCCTTGCGGTCGAGAAACTGCACCCGCTGGGCCTTAATTTCCGTGGTGTAGCGGTCCTGCCCGTTCTGATCCTGCCATTTGCGGGTTTGCAGGCTCCCTTCCACGTACACCAAGCTCCCTTTGGCCAGGTAGGTCTTGCAATTTTCAGCCTGGCGCTGGAACACCACCACCGTGTGCCATTCCGCCCGGTCCACCTTGTTGCCGTCGCGGTCCACGTAGGATTCGTCCGTGGCCAGGCGCAGGTTGGCAATGGGGGTACCGTTGGCGGCGTAGCGTATTTCCGGGTCTTTTCCCAGCCTTCCGATGAGCATAACTTTATTCAGCATTTGAACCCTCGCGATATTATTGTTAACAAAATTATTGTTTAAAAAGATCTTCGGCGCTGCCCAGGTCGTCCTCGCCGCGTTTGAGCGGCGCGCCGGAAACCACCCTGGGTTCGCTGCCTTCCACAAAAGGCAGCGACACGATTTTTTCGGAGAATTCACCGGCCAGAAAACCGTTTGTTTCGTCAACGTTCAAGAGCCTCACCCCGGGCGGCGTCCTGAAGTCATCCTCGGGGTAGAGTTCCTCCACCTGCCGACGGTAATCAACGAAAATGGGCACGGCCACGCGCGAGCCGGTTTCCAGCACGCCCAGCGGCTTGTTGTTGTCAAAGCCCACATACACGGTGCTCACCAGGTAGGGGGTAAAGCCGATGAACCAGGCATCGTGCTCCTCGTTGGTGGTGCCGGTCTTGCCGCCCACGGCCCGCTTCAACACCTTGGCCCGGAAGCCGGTGCCGTTCTGCACCGCGTCCTTGAGCAGCCGGCTCATGATATAGGCGGTTTGCGGCGTGATGGCCGGCACTTTTTCCGGGCGGAAATTGACCACGGTGCGGCCCCAACTGTCCTCGATGCGGATCACCGTGCGCGGGCGCACCCGGGTGCCGCCGTTGGCGAAAGCGGTGTAGACCTCGGTCATGGTCATGGGCGTCACGGCGTAGGAGCCCAGGCTGATGGACAGGTCGGGCGGAATGTCGCCTTCGATGCCCAGGGCGTGAGCCCGCTCGATGATCGCGGAGACGCCGATGCTCTGGGCCAGACGGATGGTGCAGAGGTTGCGCGACTTGACCAGGGCGGTGCGCAACAGGATTGGCCCGTAGAAAATGCCGTCAAAGTTGGAAGGGCGCCACAATTCCGGGCCGGAGCCGGGCGTGCGCGGCGCGCCGGTGGACATTTCGCTCACCACCGGAGCGTCGTTGATCATGGAGGCGGCGGTAAAGCCCTGGTCCAGGGCGGCGGAATAAACCACCGGTTTGAAGGACGAACCCGGCTGCCTTTTCGCCCGGGTGGCCCGGTTGAAATGGTTGCCGGGCGGCGGGGTATAGCCGCCAACCAGGGCCACGATGTCGCCGGTTTCCGTTTCTTCGGAAACCAGGGCGCCGTCCACTTCGGGAATTTGCTCCAGGCACAGAGCCAGACTGGTTTCCGGAGTCGCTTGGTCGGAGGCGTAGGCTTTATGCTGCGCTCCGGCCGGAGCGCCCAGCGGGTTCAGCGTGCCCTGGCCGCCCACGGCGGAAACCCAGACAATGTCGCCCACGGCCAGCACCTTGTCCGGGGTGCGCACCTGGCCGGGCGCGCCGTTCGAGCGCTTGGGGTCGGGCACCCGGCACCATTCCATAAGCTTGGCGCTGATGCCGCCCTGGTAGGCGCCCAGGCGCACCTGGGCTTCTTTGGCGTCAACCTTGACCACCACGGCCTTTACCCAGCCGGCGTCATCAAGAAACTGCGGTTCAAAAGGATTTTTTTCCAGCCAGGCGGGAATTTCCTCGGGCGGAATCCGGCTTTCCGGGCCATGCCAGCCCTGGCGCTTGCTGGTTTCCAGAATGCCCTTGCGCAGGGCGATTTCCGCCGCTTCCTGGTGCGGGCGGTCCATGCTGGTGTAAATATGCAGCCCGGCGTTGTACAGGGCTTCACGCCCGAAGCGTTCCAGCGGCAGGTTCAGATCGCGCACGTTCTGCTCGCTCAAAAAGCGGGTGAGTTCGCGCTCCACCTCTTCCTTGTACCAGGCGCCGGTTTTGGGCGGTTCGGGCAGGCTGGCGTAAAGCAGGGGCGCGGCCATGGCCGCGTCGTGCGCGGTCTGGTCGATCATCCCTTCCTCCAGCATGCGGCGCAGCACGTAACGCTGTCTGGACTTGGTGGTTTCCGGGTCGGCGTAGGGGTTCACCTTGGAGGGCGATTGCGGCAGCCCGGCCAGCACCGCCGCTTCGGCCAGGGTCAGGTCTTCCACGTGCTTGGCAAAGTAGGTGCGGGCGGCCGATTCCACCCCGTAGGCCCCGCTGCCCAGGTAAATCTGGTTCAGGTAGATATTGAGGATGTCTTCCTTGCTTAAGTAGCTTTCCAGCCGGTAAGACAGGATCGCTTCCTTGAGCTTGCGGGTGTAGCTTTTTTCCGGGGTGAGCAAAATGCGCTTCACCACCTGTTGGGTGATGGTGCTGCCGCCCTCGTTGCTGTTGCCGGAAAGGGTGTTTTTGATGAAAGCGCGCAAAATGGCCTTGAAGCTGATGCCGTCATGCTCGAAAAAGCTGGCGTCTTCGGCGGCCACGAACGCTTGCCACAAATGGTCGGGCATCTGGCTCAAAGCGACCAGAAAGCGCTTTTCGTCATAAAAATAGCCGATAATGCTACCGTCGCGGGCGTACACGGTGGTCACCTGCGGCGGGCGATAGTCGGAAACTCTGGTGTAGCTGGGCAAATCGCGCGATACCCAGAAAATGACCCCGGTGAGCGTGATCGCTCCAAGGATACCCAGGATTACCAGGGCGATAAGGCCCCGGAAGAGTATTTTTCGCTTCATAAATTTTCTGCTTCCAGATATTGGGCCTGTCCGCCGTCCGTAGCCCCACAGGCAAAAACGATCCGGATTTCGGGCGGCTCGGGCAAAGACCTTTCATACATGTTAATACGAAAAGCTTCAACCTTACAATTAAAGCAGTTTTGTCGCGGGCCTACAGCCCCCAATCGCGGCGCAGCGCCTTGTATAATTCCAGCACCCCGGCTTCGCTGGCGCCGAAAGCCCGCAGCAGGTCGCGCGGGGAGCGACTTTCTAGAACGGCCAGGCAATCGGGCGGGGCAAAGGCGGCCAGCCGTTTCCGCTGCACCCATAACGGAAACAGGCGGCAGAACCAGGGTCTGGCTTCGCGCGGCAGGCAGCAGCCCTGCGGGGTGAGGCAGACGCAGCTTCCGTCCGGGCGCAGGTTTATGCGCCGGTGGCGGCCGCCGGCCGGGTAGGCCGCCGCCAGGCGCTCCGCTTCGTCCGGGAAAATCTCCAGCATGGCCTTGATGAAGGCCGGACTGTTGAGCGTCTCGCTGGAAAGGCTCCCGGCCGGTTTCCCGGGCGCAGTCGGCAAAGCGGCGGCGGCGGCTTCCAGGCGGGCGCGCTCGGCTTCGGACAGGGGAAAGTGCTCGCCTTCCCACCCCGGCCCTTCGCTGCCGGCATCTTCAGCGGGACGCATGCGGCAGCAGGTGGGAAAGCGGGCGGCGCAGCGCGCGCAGACTGGTTGATGGCCGGTCCCGTGGGCGGCCGCGCGGGATGGGGCGGTTTTTTCTTCGGGCATGATTTTTTCCTGTCAGTCAACCTATCAAATAGTCAGACAAAACAGAAGGACAAGCTTTTGCCGGTCCCCCAAGGGCCGGTGTGCCCAAAATTGGAAGCCGCCCTTGATATCGGGCAGAGCATGAGGTAGGTAATTGTATGCGCAACCTTCCCACCTGTCATGGCATCATCCCGGCCCGTTACGGCTCGACCCGCTTTCCGGGCAAGGCCCTCGCCCATATCGAAGGCAAACCCATGTTCTGGCATGTCTGGTCGCGCGCTTCGCAGTGCTCGGACCTGACCTCGGTCAGCCTGGCCACCGACGACCGGCGCATCGCCAGCGCGGCCGAAGAGCTGGGCGTGCCGGTGGTCATGACCTCCACCGAACACCAGAGCGGCGCGGACCGCGTTTTTGAAGCGGCCTCCATCCTGAAGCTGCCGGAGGATTCGGTCATCGTGGACATCCAGGGCGACGAGCCGGTCCTGCGGCCGCACATGCTCGGCGAGTTGCTGCGCCCCTTTTTCGCCGCGGACGGGGCTCTGGTGCGGGTGTCCACCCTGGCCCGGCCCATTTCCGCCCAAGAGGCCGCGCTGCCCGACCGGGTTAAAGTGGTGCGCGACGCCGCCGGCAACGCCCTTTATTTTTCCCGTTCGCCCATCCCTTACGCCCGGGACGGGGAAAGCGCCTTTGACTACCTGGTGCACATCGGCCTGTACGCTTTCCGTTACGAGGCCATGCGTATATTTACCTCTCTGGGGCCGTCCTTGCTGGAGCGGGCGGAAAAGCTGGAACAGCTCCGGCTTTTGGAGAACGGCATAGCAATCCGGGTTGAACTGACCGAAGGCCGCAGCCTGGGCGTGGACAGCCCGGGAGATCTGACGGAAGTAAACCGCGTACTGCAAGAAGAAAAGCAAAGCTGAAACGCTTCAAGGAAGGGTAAACATGTCAAAAGGGTTGTTTGATGCGCGACGCAAGCTCAGCAGCGTGGCCGCCCTGGTGCGTCAGGACAAGCCGCTGAACGCGGCGCAAGCCCTGTTTGACGGCTTGCAGGCCATGTTGCGCGAGCCGCTCTTGAAATCCGAAAAAGCGGAGTTCGCCCGCTTTGTGGAAAACGCGGTGCGGGAAATCAACTACAACAAGCAAATCCAGGCCCAGTTCAGCATTCAACTGCCCTATGCCCCGGGCGAGGAAAGCGCGCTGCTCGACAACGTCAAGCTCCTGCTGGACACCCTGGAAGGCCTGGCCGTGGACGAGGCCGACAAAGCCTTGCAGGAACGCGAAGCCAGCAAGAAGGCGCGTTTTGTCGAGGCCATGGAGCTTTTGGTCGCCGGCAAAGCCGAAGAAGGCAAAAAAATATTTAAAAGCCTGGCCGCCGAATATTATGACGACGCCGGCTTGATGGTAGAGGCCTCCGAAGCACTGGAAAAAGCCGGCCACCTGGAAGAGGCCGTAATTTACATGGAAAAGGCGCGGTTCCTGGTGAAGGACGACGTTTACATCCTGAACAAGCTCGGCATTTTCTACCGCAAGGCGGGGCGCCGGGAGGAGTCGGAAAAAATGTTTCTGGCCGCCGGAGCGCGCACCCCGGACGACCCGTACCTGCTCTTCAACAAGGGGCGGCTGTACCTGGACTGGCAGCGCTGGAGCGAGTGCCTGGCCGCCGCCAAGGCGGCCCTGGCCCTGCAGCCAGACTTTGAAGAAGCGCGGAAAATGGCCGGTTACGCGGCCAAGAGAGTTTAGAACGCTTCAAGCGTGAAGCGCTCCCGCGGAATGGATTTGGACATGGCGACAGGCGGCGGCAAAGGCAGAATCCTGATAATTGACGACGAGGAAGGCATCCGCCTTTCCCTGCGCGGCATTTTGGAAGACGAAAACTACGAAGCGCTGGAAGCGCCCAGCGGCGAAGACGGCCTGGCAATGCTGGAAGCGCACGACCTCGATCTGGTCTTTCTGGATATCTGGCTGCCCGGCATTGACGGCCACAAGGTGCTGGAAGCGATTAAGGCCAGTCGCCCGCAACTGCCTGTGCTGATGATTTCCGGCCATGCCACCATTGAGCACGCCGTGCAGGCCATCAAACAGGGCGCGCACGACTTTATCGAAAAACCCCTGTCCCTGGAAAAAGTGCTCATCTCCACGGCCCGCGCCTTGGAGTTTCACGCCCTGCAACAGGAAAACCAGTTCCTGCGCCAGGCGCTGCCGGAAAAACGCCAGGAGAGCCTGCAGGGCGATTCGCCGCCCATGCGGGAATTGCGCCGCCTCATGGACATGGTGGCCCCCTTGGATACCTGGGTGCTCATCACCGGCGAGAACGGTACCGGCAAAGAAGTGGCGGCCCGTTACGTCCACTCCCGCAGCGGCCGGGCCGCCAGACCCATGGTGGCCGTCAACTGCGCCGCCATTCCGGAAGAGCTGATCGAAAGCGAGCTGTTCGGGCATGAAAAGGGCGCCTTTACCGGGGCGGAGAGCGCCAAGACCGGCAAGTTCGAGCTGGCCAGCCAGGGCACGCTGTTCCTGGACGAAATCGGCGACATGAGCGTCAAAACCCAGGCCAAGATCCTGCGCATCCTGCAGGAGCAGAAGTTCGAGCGCGTGGGCGGCAACCGCACCATTACCGTGGACGTGCGGGTTATCGCCGCCACCAACAAAAACCTGGAAGAGGCCATTGCGCGCGGCGAGTTCCGGCAGGATCTGTACTACCGGTTGCGCGTCTTTCCCCTGCACATGCCGCCCCTGCGCGAGCGCGGCGATGATATCCTGGTGCTGCTGGACTATTTTAACGATCGCTTTCAGGGCGAATACCGTTTTTCCCCCATGCGGTTCGGGCCGGAAGCCCAGGCGGCGCTCCTGCGCTACCCCTGGCCGGGCAACGTGCGCGAACTGCGCAATTTTGCAGAGCGCATGCTGATCATGCACGGCGGCCAGACCGTCAGCCCGCGCATGCTGCCGCCGGAAATAGCGCAGCCGGCCCGGGGGCGCCCCCCGGCGGCGAACGGAGCTTCCACCCCCGCCTCCCTGAGCGGCGGCGCGCTCCCCGGCGAGCTTTGCGGGAACGACTTTAAAAACGCGCGCAACACCTTCGAAGTGTTCTACCTGGACGCCAAGCTCAAGGAATTCGGCGGCAACATCAGCAAGATGGCCGAAGCCATCGGCCTGGAGCGCAGCTACCTGCACCGCAAGCTCAAGCAACTGAAAATAATCGAATGAAAAAGGGGCCGCTACAGCCACTCTTGTCGAATCAAACCGTCATTTGCCCCGACTGAAAAAATCCCTGGCCTGGTCCAGAAAGTCCTTTTCCTCTTCTTTCCGCTGCTCCTCGGCCCGTTTGGCTTCCATTTCCTCGCGCTGCGCCCAGTTCAGCATCACCTGGCCCATGTCGCCGGCAATGGTGGCGGTCAGGGCGTAAATCGGGTCGGAAGGGGTCTTGTTGCGGGTTTTGAACACCACGTAGTCGTTGCTGCTCGGTTTTTCGATGCTGGCGGCCTGGGTCATGGACCAGACCAGGAGCCCGGAGCTGACGTCATAGGCCTCGAGCTGGATGGCCAGGTTGCTCTGGGCCACGGTGCCGCCGGCCAGAATATTCATCACGTAGCCGCCCACCACCATGTCCGCCCCCCGGGCCTTGGCCAGGCGCAGGGCCATATCCGGCCGGAACGGGCCGCGCTCGGGCATGAACTCCATGTACTGGAAAACGTTCATGGAGGCCCAGGTCTGCCAGAACAGCTTGCTCACTCCGTAGCCGGCCATTTCCGGGTCGGACATGGGCTGGGTCACCCGGAAGGGCAGGAACAGCACCTTCAGGCTGGGCGCGTCGCTGGAGGGGCGCACATGCACCACCGGCGGCTCGCGCACCACGGACACTTCCGAAATTATCACCGGCGGGTTCAGCAGTTCCCAGTGCGTGGAAGTATTGGAAGAGCAGCCGCTCAAGTTGACCAGCAGGAACAGAGCAAGCAGCACGATAAAAGGCGGAGCCGCTTTTTTGAGATTATGGCTCAGACTGACGCGCGGCTCGTTTTTTTGGGTATAGGCGGGCATGGTCGCTCCTGGATGCGGCCGCGTCCCGGAAATTTTGTCCCGGGCGTAGGGCGCAACGGTATTTTGACCGTACTAAGCAAGATTGGTGCCTATCGGGCAAAAACCTTGCCGTACGGGGTATTGGCAGGTATGGTATTTTCGCTGAGCGTATTTCTTCGGCCGGGTGACGGTTTTTTGTCCGGGTATGACGGCTGGAAACAGGGGCCGGAAAACAGGGGAAAGTATTGAAAAGATCTCTGCCCGCGCAATTTTTGCTGGGCGCGTTCATTTCCGTGTCGGTCTTGCTGCTGGCCGCTGTGTTCCTGGAAGCAAACCGAGACCGCGCCGTCCTGCTGCGCCAGTTTGACCGCACGGCCAGGCGTAACGCCTCCCTGCTCCTGCACTCCATCGAACAGCCTATGGCGCGCGGCGACGACGCCGGCACGGCCGCCGAGTTCGGCAAAATCGCCGAAAAATTTCCCGGCCTGCATTTCTCCATCGCCTCGTTCAACGGTCTGATTACCTATTCCACCCGGCCGTCCGAAATCAGGGCCCGGGTGGAAGAGGCGCACTCCGGCAGCCTTGGCCGGAGCTACCTGGACGCGCTGGACGGGCGCTTTTCCGGCCCGGACGGAGCCGCGGCCGGGCAATCCGGCGGGCAGACCGAAAACGGGGTGTTTACCAGGCTGATCAAAAAAGACGGACGCAACCAGGTCATGCTGCTGGCCCCCATCGACAACCGGCCCGAATGCTACCATTGCCACGGCTGGACGCAGCCGGTGCTGGGCGCGGCCGCCCTGTTCACGGACGTGGAGGAGGAGCTTGCCGCCTTCAGCCGGCAGAGCCTGGCTCTGGGCGGCTACGCGCTGATCTTGGCCGGTTTTGTCACGGGCGTTCTTTATTTTTTCATGCGCCGCCGCTTTTTCCGGCGCCTGGATCTCCTGACTGCGCGGGCCGGGCGCATCTCGGACTGGGAAGAGGCGCCGGTTGAAGCCGCCGGCTCCGGCGCGGAACAGGCCAAAGACCCGGCTGCGGCGGACCCGCTGGATCATGCCAGCCAGAGCCTGGAAAAAGTCTCCCGGGTTATGGAACATCTGGATTTTCTGGAAAGCGTGCTGGAGTCGCTCCCCCTGGCCGTGGCGGTTTGCAACGTGCAGGGCCGGGTCGCCTTTGTCAGCCGGGCTTTCATTAACCTCCTGGGGAAAAGCGGCGAAACGCGCGAAGCTCTCCTGGGACGTCCCCTGGCCGAGTTGGTTTACGGCCAGCCGCACGCCCAGTCCGTGTTCGCCCGGATGCTGCGCGACAAGTCCGCCAATGCGGGCCAGGGCCTGGAGGAAAGCCTGACCGCGCCGGGCGGGGAAAAGTTGCGGCTGCGCCTGGACGCGGCCCTGGTTTACGCCGGCTCGGCCATGCCGGGCGCGCCGCTTACCCGCATGCGGCCGGAAATTATCGGCCAGCCGGAACTTATGGGAATATTGTGTATTTTTCGGGAAATATCCGTAGAAAAACGCGCCCGCGCAGCCCTGGAAGCGCGCGAAGCCGAACTGCGTGAGCTGTATTGCAACGCCGGCCTGATTCTGGCCAAGCTGCGCGAGGCCGCGTCCGCCTTGGCTGGGCGCCTGGAACAGGCGCGTGAGGCCGCGGCCGGGCAGCAGGCGGAGGGCCGCTCGGAAGTGCCGGCCCTTCAGCGCTTGGGCGCCGTCCTGAACAAACTGGCCGGGCATTGGAGCGAGTTTATGGAACAGACCCGGCAGCGGCGGCAGGCGGCCCAGGCCGGCAACGAGGATTTGCGCGCCCTGGGCGAGGCCGTGCAGCAGTTGGGCCGCACCGTGCTGCGTTTCCGGGAGGAGGCCGGAGCTCTGGAAGAATGCGGGCGCGCCTTTATCGATAAAGCGCAGTCCAGCCGGGAAGTGGCCGACCAAATTAACCTGATGGCTCTGGATGCGGCCCTGGAGGCCGCCGCCGCCGGCATCAGCCCGCTGAGCGCCTCCGGAGCGCGGGCCTGGAAGAAGGCGGAGGAAGGCGCCACGGAAGTGCTCGCCCTGTTCGGCGGCGAAGCGCGCCGGGGGCGGCCGCGCGCGGGCGGGAGCCCGGCCGCCAACCTGGCGGCGGCGGCCGTGCTGGGTGCTCTGGTGGACCGCTTGCGCGCCCTGGCCGACGTCTCCGGCCAGGCGGCGGAAGAGCTGAAAAAAGGACTGCTCGTCCTGAGCGAGCGCGGCAAAAACAGCCGGGAAGCGGCCGAGGCTTCAGCCGGGCACATGGACGAGGTTATCCGCCTGTTGCTCAGCGGCGATGAAAATTTTTTCAGGCGGATGGCACAGTTGGACGCCCTGCTGGCCAAAGGGGCCGAGGTGGAAGCCGAGCTTCAGGAGCGACTGGCCAAGGGCGAAGTCCTTGACCGCGAAGCCGCCGGGAACGGCGCCATGGCTCAGCGGACCCTGCAAGCCATACAAAGCGCCGAGGCGTCCGCCGCCGCCCTCCTGAACGTGATTGACCGGATGGAGGAAGTGTTCTCCATGGGCCGGGGGGTGGAAAAATGAAGCATTGGCTGCCGTCAGGCGTGGCCTTCTGCGCCCTGAACCTGATTCTGATCTTCAGTCTGGCGCCGGGAGCCGGAGCGGCGGCCGGCTATGTCGGTTCCGCCACCTGCGGCTCCTGCCACCAGGGAGAATACCGGGTGTTCCAGAGCGCTTCCAAAAAGGCCCATACCCGCCGCCAGGTGGAAAAACTGCTGCCCAAGCTCAGCGGCGAGGAGCAGACCACCTGCTTTAGCTGTCACGCCACCGGCTACGGCAAGCCGGGCGGCTTTGTCAGCTACGCCCAAACCCCGGAACTGGGCGATATCGGCTGCGAGACCTGCCATGGGCCGGGGGCGGCCCACGTTGCTTTGCAGCGGCGCGATGCCGACACGGAAGCGGAAGTTGCGGAAACGGGCGAGTCGAGTGGCGCGGCGGTCATCAGCCCGCTGCTCGTCCGCCGTCCCGCCACGGAAGTTTGCCAGGATTGCCACACGCTGGAGCGCGGCGGGGTACCGCCGCGTTACAGCGGCGCCCATTAGGGCGTTTCAAGCGTGAAATGCGCCAGTAACCCTGCCGAAAAGGAGAATGAGGTGTTATCCGGAAAGAGAGCCGTTTATTATATGTGCAACAGCGAAGGGCGCCAGGGGCTGGTTTCCCGCAAGGTCTGGAGCCTCCTGGCGGAAAAGGGCGGCACGGCCGCGGCCGGTTTTTCCTTTCAGGGGGCGGAAGTACTCAAACAGCGGGACGAGCGGGGCAACGAGTATTATTTCGTGCCCACCGAAGTGCCGGTCTGCCTGGATTATCCAAAATACCTGCCGGAAATGAACGGGCATTTCGGCGCTTTTGATATCGCCGGCATGGTCACTTGGCATGAAGGCGGCAGCGCGCCGCCGAAAGTGCTCACCGTCCATTCCATAGGCGACGTCAAGGCCGGGGTTTACGGCCCCACCAACCCGGTTTACAGCCGTAATCTGTTGCGCGCCATGGCAAGGGGGCGGGCCGCCTTCGGGCTGGATGAGTACGAAGTTATGACCGAGGCCACGCACTGGTCCGGCAGCCACGTTTCCGGCACTCCGGCCGAACTGATGCGGCAATTTCCGGTGCCCATGCTGGATATAGAAGTTGGCAGCGCGCCGGGCGGCTGGGACAATCCCGAGGCCTGCCGGGCCCTGGCTGAAGCTCTGCTTCAGGTATTTGACAGCGACGAAAAGCGTCTGCGCAATATTTTGTGCCTGGGCGGCACCCACTTTGAAGCGAATTTTTCACAGGCGGTGTTCACGGACTGGCAAACGGGCGAGGGCGCCGAGACTTTCGGCGTGTCGCACGTCCTGGCAAACCAGTGGCTGGTTTCCGGCGAGTATGAGAAGGAGCGCGGCCTGGCTTTTGCCAGCGCGGCGGTCGAGGCCATTGCCGGCGGCATTGAAGCCGTCGCCTTTCACGACAAGCTGAAAGGCTGCTACAAAGATTTGGCCCGGGCTTTGGGCGAAAAATACGGGGTGCCGATTCTCAAGCACCAGCGGCTCAGGAACCCGGCTGAAATTCAGTGGTAAGAAAAAAGGAGGCGCAAGCCTCTTTTTTTCTTACCCAGCTCAGGCCAGGTTCAGGTCAACGCCGAACAACTCGGCCACCTTGCCGGCCAGGCGGCCGACTTCGTCCGGGGCGTCGCTGTTGAAAAAACGGTTGATATCGTCCGGGTTCACCAGACCGGCGTCGTATTCCAGGGTGGCGGAACGGCTGAAGATGTTAAAGCTGGCCTCCAGCAGGGCCGGGCTTTTATGCCCGCGTCCGAGTGACATCAGTTCCCTGGCCGCCGGGCGCTGCAATATGGCCAGGCTCAGCTTCAACTGGAGCAGGCCGGGCTCGTGCCGGGAAATGGAGATGCAGTCACGTAAATCCAGAAGATCATGTACGGTCATATTGTATCCTGTCAGTAAATTCAGCAGTCCGGGTTATCCAGTTCACCGGTCAGGCCCAGCCTTTCCTGGCGGGCCGCTTCCTGCTTGCGCTCGCGCGTGCCTTTGGGCTTGAGGCTTTCAAAAGTTTCGGAACGGCGCTGCTGCCGGGCGAACACCAAAAAGCCGGTGTGGGCGATCATGCGGTCTTCCGGGCGCAGGCGGTCGGCCACCGGCTTCCAGCGGCGCACCAGAATTTCCTCCACTTCCACGTCGTCAAAAGGTCCTTGCTCCAGGCCGCGCAACAGTTGTCCCACCTGGTCAACAGTGGGCAGCAGAAAGGCCAGGGGCGCGCCCGGTTTTACCGCCCGGTTCACCTGGTCCAGATATTCCCAGGGCGTGCGCACATCCAGGAAGAGTGCGTCGGCGTCGGTCTGTTCGAAGCCGTCGGCAATGTCCCGCTGGTAGCGGGTTACGTTCTGCCCCAGCCCGGCCCATTCCAGGTTGCGTTTGTTCAGTTTGTAAAATTCTTCCCGCGTCTCGTAGGTGTAAACCTGGCCGCGCTCGCCGGAAAACCAGGACAAAGCCATGGTCAGGCTGCCGGAGCCGGAGCCGGCCTCGATTACCCTGGCGCCGTTGCCTACGCCCAGGCGGATGCAGATATAGGCGATGTCCTTGGGGTAGATAATCTGGGTCTGGCGCTTCAGGCCGCGCACCAGGTCGTACAGGCCCGGCCGTTTCAGCCGGTATGGCACGCCCTGGTGGGTGGGCACTTCGCTGCCGAACTCGGCCTCGGCCAGGGAGGCGGCGCTGATTACCCCGTCGCCGCAGTGAATATCCTGCCCTTCTTCCAGGCGGCGCAGGCAGCGCTTGCCTTTGGGGCTGACCAGTATGAACAGTTCGCCGTATGCGGGCATTAAAAAATCCTTCAGGTTGCGGTGGAAACGGATTTACGGCCGCAAAAGGCCGGCCGGCAATGCAGCCTGCTCTATAGCAGAAGCCGCTCCTCCAGTCTAATATATAAAAATTCAGCGGTTGATTTCCAGCCGGCATTAAATTAAATTATCGGGATAAGCACAGATGAATGGGAGGTTATATGCGCCTTGTTACGCGTTCGGATTTTGACGGCCTGGTGTGCGCCGTTCTGCTCAAGTACATCGGCCTGATTGACGATTATAAATTCGCCCATCCCAAAGACTTGCAGGACGGCATCATCGAGATCGGCCCCAACGACGTGCTGGCCAACGTGCCCTATGTCAAAGGCTGCGCCCTGTGGTTCGACCATCACGCCAGCGAAGGCGAACGCCTGGGCCAGGTCAAGGTGGAAGGCAGCGTCAAGCTCCTGCCCAGTTGCGCCCGGGTAATCTGGGAGTATTACGGCGGCCGCGGCAAATTTCCGGCTTCTTTAAACCCCATGCTGGAAGGCGTGGACAAGGTGGACAGCGCGCAGCTCACCTCCAAGGACATCCTCGACCCCGAAGACTGGGTGCTGCTCGGCTATATCATGGACCCGCGCACCGGTCTGGGCCGTTATAAAGATTATCGCATCGGCAACTACCAGCTCATGCTGGACATGATTGACTACTGCTCCCGCATGACCGCCGAGGAAATCCTCAACGTGCCGGACGTGCGCGAGCGCACCATGCGCTATTTCGACCAGCAGGACCTGTTCGTGAAAATGCTGGAAAGGTGCTCCAGGTTGGAAGGGAACGTGCTGGTCATCGACTTGCGCCACGAGCCGGAAATTTACTCCGGCAACCGCTTTCTCTCCTACGCTCTCTATCCGGAATGCAACGTGAGCGTGCAGGTGATCTGGGGCCTGAACAAGCAGAACGTGGTGTTGACCGTGGGCCGCTCCATTCTGGACCGTTCCGGCAAGGTGGACATAGGCAGCCTGATGCTCAAGCATGGCGGCGGCGGGCATCCGCAGGTCGGCACTTGCCAGGTGCCCGTCGAACAGGCGGAAGCCGTCCTCAAGGACGTTGTCGCCGCGTTGCGCGACAAGTAATTCCGTACTGACGCCAAGAGGCCACGGCATCTGACGCGGAAGGCGTGAAAGTGCAAAGTATTTTACAGGCACGTCTTTCCGGCGTGCCTTTTTTCGCTCGCGGCGGCGCGGAAGCCTGAATGGAGACGGATGAATGGAAACCAGAGTGGCGATAATCGGGATCATCGTGGAAGATCCGGGCATCACCCCCCGCCTGAACGAACTGCTCAGCCAGTACGGCGAATACATCATCGGGCGCATGGGCCTGCCTTACCGGGCGCGCGGCATCAATGTGATCAGCGTCATCTTGGACGCGCCGCAGGACGTGATCAGCGCGCTTTCCGGCAAGCTGGGCATGCTGCCCAACGTTTCCGGCAAAACCATCTATTCCAGGCTGAGCAAGGGAAGCGAGGGATAAAGTGATTCCGCCGGTTATGTTTGATCTATTCAAAGCGAAACTGGTTACGGCCCGCCAGGCGCGACTATGGCCTTATTGCGCGGTCCTCGTCTGTTTTGCCGCCGTGTTCTTACGTTTCCCCGGCGAGTGGGATTCAGATACCGTTAACCAGAACTCGCAAATGGTGTTTGGCAACTATCGTGACTGGCACCCGCCGCTGTTCGCGGCTTTCTGGAGTTTGCTGAATACCGGCTGGAATGCGGTAACCGGTATGGATTATACCGGTTCAGGCGTGCTGTATGTGGCGCATGCCGTGATGCTTTGGGCCGGCCTCGCCCTGTTGATAAGGGCCGGGAGTTCGTTTTTCCTCAAGTTTGTTGAAAAGGAGCAATGGAAACTGCTGGCGGTTTTAGCCGCCCTGATTTTCTTCGGTTTGTTTGAAATGGTCCCGGTGACCCGGTTCGCTTTTAAAGACACGGCCATGATGGCGTCCTACATTCTGGCTTTGGGCATAATGTTGAACATGCCGCGCGGCGGCTTTTCCAGGTGGGCGGCGGGCCTGGGCTGCCTGCTGCTCCTGTTTTACGGCACGGGTGTGAGGCACAACGCTATTTTTGCGCTGCTGCCCCTGCTTGCTTTGTTTGTTAATACGCTCCGCCCCGCCATGCGCCTGCGCCTGCTTGTCCCTCTGGTGTTTCTGATTTGGGCCGGGATGCTGGCCGGCATCAATCTGTTAACCTACGATGTCTTAAAAGCGAAAAAAGAATATTCGCTGCAAGAAATTATCTTCACTGATTACTGGAGAATCAACTACGCCACCGATACCTACGACCCGCCTCCGGTACCAGGCGGCAAGCCTTGGGGTGCTCTCACTGAGGACGTGTTTTTTAAGTTTTATAATAAAAAACCCATATATATCGGGTCATCTTTCCAGTTTGTGCATGCCTACTATGGTAGTGAAGAGGCTGTGCCGCTGCGTTATGATTTTTCTGCCAACCCGGAAGATTTTAAACTGCTGCAAAAAGCCTGGCTAAGCAAAGTTAAAAATAATCTGGGCGTGTACATAAGTTTTCACAAAGAAATATTTGTAACTTTGCTGCGCGAATACTCCTTCATGGGCCTTTCCGGCGCCGTCTTTTTTGTATTCGGAATATTAATATCAATAGCGGGGGCGGTTCGTTTACTAAAGAGGGCGAGCGTGAACCCCACACCGTATTTGATAGCTTTTTCAGGGCTGTTGTATGTGTTGCCGTATATAGTTGCAGTACCGGCCATACAGCGCCGGTACCTGTTCTGGTTTTTCTTTGCGACTTTCTTGAGCGTGGTTTGGCTGGCCATACTTTTTGCGTCTAAATACAGAGTGATCAGAGACCGGTCCGATACAGCCTATAGCAACAACAACTAGACAACCGGCAGCCGGAGCTTCAGCCGCCACGGGTTTGGCTTTGGAGCAGGGCGCTAAAACGCTTTTTAATGCCCACGTTAAAACTCAAATATTTGTGCGCCAGAAATGAATAGAAGGTTGTCAGCCCAACGGAGATAACGTGTGCCGTCAACTTGGCGGACAGCGAGAAACTTCCGATAGCTAATGAAGCAAACCCGGCCCAGAGCAGGACGAGCAGGAGGAGTTTGGCTAAAACCGCGGTAAGGAGAACCCCAAAACCCGCCACCAGAAAAAACGTCCAAAACTGCTCCAGCAGGCTGCGATTGCGGAAACTGAAATTAAACGCATAGTTCAGGGAAAAATTGACGGCAATGCCGCAGACCGCGCCCGCTGAAACCGCAACGGAGTACGGCATGACTCCATTATCGCGGTAAAGCAGCCAGCCTGTAAGAATGCTTATAATCGCGGCGCAGCCTCCAAAAGCGAGAAATATGAGGAATTGCCTGCTAAAAAAATCGTCTAAAATTTTCATCGTACCACTGCTAGTAAATGCACCTTGTACAGTTTTTTATTATTCTTTCAATATCCATGCGCCGCGCATATGCTTGAGAATCCAGCAACAGCCCGATGCACAGGAAGATCACTGAAACGATCATAATCCCCACCGCCAGAACAGCCAAAGGTAAATGCAGTATATAGCCTGTGGTCAACCATTCATAAATAACAGGCAAACCGCAAAGCAGGCCGAGCAGGGCGAGAAAGCCGGAAATAATCCCAAAAAAATATAGCGGCTTATAATATCGGAACAAGCTCGATATGGTCATAACAACCTTCAATCCATCCAGGTAGGTGCTGAGCTTGGAAAAGCTGCCTGCCGGCCGATCCTGATAATGCACCGGGATTTCAACAACACGGAGCCGGAAATTGGCGGCGAACATGCTCATATCCGTCTCCAGCTGAAAGCCGGAGACGAGAAGCGGGTAGGTTTGAACAAAAACACGGCTGAAAGCCCGGTAGCCGCTCATAACATCAACAAAGTTCGTGCCGCAGGTAAAATTTACCAGCCGCTGGACCAGCCCGTTGCCAAGGTTATGAAAGCGGCGCTTGTTTTCCTGCTTGTAAAGGCCAAGGGAATGCCGGTCGCCAACGGCCATATCGGCTTTGTTGTCCACAACCGGAGCGATCAATTTGGCGAGATCGTCAGCGGAATATGTCATGTCAGCATCAACCATCACATATACATCCGCATCTATTTCTAAAAAAGCCCGTCGAACCGCATGCCCCTTACCCTGGGCCGGCTCTTTTATTATTGAACCTCGGACGCCAAAATTCGCAAATACTTTTTCA
>JAISDX010000028.1 GCA_031264465.1 Deltaproteobacteria bacterium
GCGAATGTTCAAGGTTCGACACCTGCCGTATTACGCTGGGTAAAGGTTTTCGCGGAAAGGGCATATGAAAAGCCGGAGCCGCGCGAGGCGGTTGTCGTTGAATTGGACGAGATGTGGCATTATCTGCATTCAAAAAAAACAAACTCTGGATATGGAAGGCTTATTGTCGAGATACCGGTCAACTCATTGACTGGGAGTGTGGGGATCGTGATCAGGGAACTTTCGCCAGACTGATGAATCGCCTCGGGAAATGGCGTGTTTGGTATTATTTTGCGGACGATTGGAAGGTCTATCCGTTGGAGGTTCCTGAAGCTCAATTGATTACAGGCAAAGGTGGAACCGTCCGCATTTAAGGAAATAACGGTCGTCAACGCCACTGGTTCGCCCGATTCAAACGTAAGTCCATTGTGGTTTCAAAGTCTTTGCGCATGGTAGAGCTGACGATGGCCTTATTCGCGCGTTTTCATGTCAATGGGGTCAGAGAAGATATTTTAACATTCTTTTATTAATACTCTCAAATATTTTTGTTGTATCTTTATATGCTTTCGGCCAAGCTCAGGATTTGTTTATTTGAAACGAGCGATTATTCATGAAAACGCCTCACTACATTTGGCGACCGGACGCGTGACCGGCGCTTACCATATATGGATCAGATTACCGTCGGCGGGATAGACATTCAGGTTACCCGCAAAAAAATGAAAAACATGTATATCCGCGTGCTGCCGCCGGACGGCCGGGTGCGGATTTCCGCGCCCAGGCGCACCCCGGACGCTGTTTTGCGCTCGTTCGCCGCCGCGCGCCTGGAGTGTATTCAAAAGCATGTGCATAAATTGCGGGCCCGGCCCCGGCCGGCCGCGTGCCAGTTCGTTTCCGGCGAGATTCACCAGGTCTGGGGCAGGCCTTGCCGCCTGGAAGTGCTGCCCGCGAGCGGGCGCGGCCGGATAAGCCTGGCCGGCGACGCGCTGATCCTCCAGGCGCCCGAAGACAGCGGCGCCGAAAAACGTGCCGGACTGCTGAACGACTGGTACCGGGCGGAATTAAAGCAGGCGGTGCCGGCGCTGCTGGAGAAATGGCAACAGGTTGTCGGCGTGCGCGCGGCCGAATGGCGCCCACGGAACATGCGCACCCGCTGGGGGAGCTGCAACCCCCGGCGCAAGCGCATTTGGCTGAACCTGCAACTGGCCGCCAACCCGCCGGAATGCCTGGAATATGTCATCGTGCACGAACTGGTTCACCTGCTGGAAATCCGGCACAATGACCGCTTTCGCGGCTTCATGGACAAGTTTTACCCGAACTGGCGCAGCGTCAGGCAACGGCTGAACGGCCGGACGTCAGGGCAAATATAGGGAGGCCATTTAGTCGGCCTTGTTATGGCTGGGTGGTTTTTATCATCATTTTGTTTCATTAACATTTAAAATTTAATTGACAATGATATGCTAAAATACTAAAGCCTGTTTTAATGGATGGTAAAGATTTTCGTTTTACATACAGCAGCCCCAAGCCTGGAGTGCAGAGCGCTTTTCTGGAAAAATATCAACTTTTACACCGTGTTAAGTTAGATTACCCGATTGATTGAACGCTGAAGTTATCCGAGTAACCTTTTCAAGTTTGGAGGAAGCGTTATGGGTTTCAACGAACAAGGGCGCTGGTGGGTCAGCGAGGCCAACTACGCCCCCGAGGTAAGCGGCCAGTTCCACTTTCCGGAAAAAATCGAAATTCTGGACACCACGTTGCGCGACGGCGAGCAGCAGCCCGGCATTATCCTGACCAGGCAGGAAAAAGTCGCCATCGCCAAGAAACTGGCCGCAGCCGGCGTACAGCGCATTGAAGCCGGCACCCCGGCCGTTTCCAGGGAAGATGCCGACGCCATCAAGGAAATCTCCGACCTGAATCTGGGACCCAAAATTTTCTGCTTTGTGCGCAACATGACGGAAGACATGAAACTGGCCAGGGAATGCGGCGCCTACGGCGTGCTGGCCGAAATTCCCGGCAGCGAACACCTGCTCAAGTACGGCAAAAAGTGGACGGCGGAAAAAGCCATCAAGGCCGCCATTGAAGCCACTAACGCCGCCCATGACCTCGGACTGTACGTTACGTTCTTCCCGGCCGACTCTTCCCGCGCCAGCTTCAACTTCCTGCTGGACGCGGTTTCACAGATTGCCGAAGCCGGGCACATGGACGCCCTGGCTCTAGTGGACACTTTCGGCTGCTTCTCGCCCGAGGGCGCGGCTTTTACCGTAAAGCGCCTGAAGGAGCATTTCAGCCAGCCCATTGAAGTGCACTTCCACGACGACTTCGGCATGGGCACCGCCTCCACCATGGCCGGTCTGGCCGCCGGGGCCTCGGTGGCCCACGTTACCGTGAACGGTATTGGCGAGCGCTGCGGCTCCGTTTGCCTGGAACAGGTGGCCCTGGGCCTGAAAGTCCTGTACGGCCAGGACTGCGGCATCAAGCTGAACAAACTGAAGGAGCTTTCCGAGTTTGTGGCCAAGTGCGCCAACTTCCCGGTGTTCCCCAGCAAGCCGGTGGTGGGCGACTCCATTTTCGGCTGGGAAACGGGCCTGCCATCCAGCCTGTGGCTAAACTGCAAAGACACCGAACCCCTGGCCATGCTCCCCTACAAGTGGGATCTGGTGGGCCAGCGCGAGCCGGTCATTTCCCTGGGCAAAAAGAGCGGCAAGGACAATATCAGGCTTTGGCTGAAGCAGGGCGACTTCAACCTGCCCGAAGAAAAGGAAGGCGAACTGCTCGGCCTGGTCAAGGAAAAATCCATCGCCCTGAAGCGTGTCCTCACCCCTGAGGAATTCGCCGCCCTGGTCGCCGAACTCGCCTAGCGGCTGTGAGGGTCTATGAACAAGCTGTTTGACCCCGGCCGCGGCAAAATGCGCGTGCTGGGCTATTCTTCCGGCAGCGGAAATTCGCTGTGGAAAGCCCTGGAACTGCAAAAGCGTCTGGAAGGCGCCTTTGCCGGCTGTCCTTTTGAAATTGTCGGCGTCTTTTCCGACAACCCAGAATCCGCCGCCGTGCAAAAGGCCAGGGAAAACGGGCTGGACTGGGCCGCCCTTGACCTGAAGAAATTTTACGCCGAGCGCGGCCGGCCGCTTACGGACATGGAAACCCGCCGGGCCTACGACGCCGAAGCCTACCAACTGATCCGCAAATTCAACGCCGACCTGATCATCCTGGCCGGCTACGTTTGGGCGGTGACGGAAATCATCGTGGACAACTACCTAGTGGTGAACACCCATCCGGCCGATTTATCCGTGGAGCGTAACGGCTGCCGCCCCTTTGCCGGGGCCGACGGCGTGGGCGCCACCCTGCGCGATCAGGCTCCGACCATCTGCTCCAGCGCGCACCTGGCCACCAGCCAGGTGGACGGCGGGCCGCTGCTCTTTACCTCGCCGGACATTCCCATTGATTACGGCAAGTTTACCGGGACTGGCGACTTCATGGAAATGCGCAAGTTCTACCTGCGGGCCGTAAACGAGCATTCGCGCCTGCTTACGGCGAAATCGCTCTACGACCTGAGCATGGGTTTTTTCGCGGTGGACGGCACAGGCGCGCTGCACCACCAGGGCGTGCCGGCGCCGCTGGGCGTGAAGATAAACTCTTTCGCGGAGAATGTGCCCCTGTACGAGCGCGACACGGCAAAGCTGCTGCGCCCGGACGGGATTGCGGTAATCGGGGCTTCGGCCAAGGGCGGCATCGGCTGGACCGTGCTGAACAACATCAAGGAATCCGGCTTCAGAGGCCAGCTTTGCGCCGTGAACAGGAACGGCGACGAAGTGCTGGGCGTGGCCGGCTACAAGTCGGTTCTGGAGGCCGCTTTCACGCCGGATTTGGCCGTGCTTACCGTGCCGGGGGCCGGCGTGCCGGAAGTGGCCGAACAGTGCGGGCAAAAAGGGGTGAAAGCCCTGGTCTGCATCAGCGCCGGCTTTAAAGAGACCGGACCCGCGGGCATGAAGCGCGAAAAAGAGCTCATGGGCATCGTGAACAAGTACAACCTGCGCCTGGTCGGCCCCAACTGCATGGGCTTTTTGAACAACTCCGACCCCCAATACCGTTACGCCGGCACCATTCTGAAGGACGCCCCGCCCCCGGGCGGCGTGGCCTTCGTAACCCAAAGCGGCGCTCTGGGCGCGGCCCTGGTGGACCACGCCCCCTTCATGCACCTGGGGCTTTCCAGCCTGATTTCCACCGGCAACCAGGCCGACATCAACGTCAACGACCTGCTGCCGCTCCTGGCCGAGGACGATCACACCAAATCCATCCTGCTATACCTGGAGCAAATCGTCGAGCCGGCGTTCTTCGCCCGGCTGGCCGCCAAAACCGCCGCCCGGAAACCCATCGTGCTGATTAAAAGCGGTAGAAGCAGCGCCGGGGCTCTGGCCGCCAGCAGCCACACCGGCAGCCTGGCCGGGAGCGACGCCGCGCTGGGCGCCCTTTTGGCCAAAAGCGGCGTTACCCGCGTGAACACGGTGGAAGAAGGCTACCTGACCGCCCAGGCCCTGAGCCTGATGCCGAAAGTGCGCGGCAACCGGGTGGGCATTCTGACCAACGCGGGCGGGCCCGGCATTCTGGCCACGGACAGCCTGGCCGAGTGCGGCTTCACCTTCCCGCAACTGCCGGACGAACTCAAGGCCGAACTGGCCCCGCGCCTGCTCAAGGAAGCGACCGTCTCCAATCCCATCGACGTGGTCGCCACGGCTTTGCCCGAGCACTACCAGGCCGCGCTGGAGACCATGCTCAAGAGCGGGCAATACGACGCCCTGCTGCTGATTTGCGTGCCCCCGGCCACGGTGGACACGGCCGGGGTGGCCGAGGCCTGCCTGCCCGCTCTCAAGTCTTCCGGGCTGCCGGCGCTGACCTGCTTCATGGGTCCGACCCTGGGCGGCAAGGCCAAGCGGGTACTGCTGGAAAACGGCATCCCCTGCCTGGACTTTCCGGAACAATTGGCCACGCTCTTGCGCAACATGCGGGAAAAGAAGGTATACGCCCCGGCCAGGCCCCCGGACCCGCCCCTGGCCCCCTGCGGCCTGCTGGCCCGGCATGCCGGCAAGCGGCTTTTGCGCAACTACCCGGCCGGGCGGTACCTGTCCGCTCCGGCCGCCTTCAAGCTGCTGGGCTGGTACGGTATCGGCCTGCCCGGCTACGCCCTGGCCGCCTCCGCCGCCGAGGCCAAAGAAGCGGCCAGGGGGCTGCGCTTCCCGCTGGCGGCCAAAATCGAGCACAGCGCCGTGGTGCATAAATCCGACGCCGGCGGCGTAATCCTGAACATCAAGGACGCGGCCCAACTGGAAAGCGCCGTGGCGGCCCTGCTGGAGAAGTTCCCCGGCGCGGCCGGGGTGCTGACGCAGGAAATGCGCCCGCTGCGCTCGGAAGTGATTTTGGGCGGCAAAAAGGAACCCGGGCAAGGGCACGTGCTGCTCCTGGGCGCGGGCGGCACCGGCGTGGAAATATACAAGGACGTGGCCCTAGCCGCCCTGCCCCTGGCCGAGGGCGAGGAAACACGCCTGCTGGAATCGCTGCGGCTCTACCCGCTGCTCAAGGGCTACCGGGGCGCGGCCGGCGTGAACCTGTCCAAGCTGGAAGCCGAAGCGCGCAAGCTGGGACAGCTCCTGCTCGACCTGCCCCAGATTACGGAAATAGACCTCAACCCGATTACTTTTGACGTGGAAGCCGACGCCTTCACGGCGCTGGACTGCCGGATCAGATTGTAGCGGCGCGGCTTACTGCCCGCCCGAGGAAACAACGGACTCCAGGTGGGTGTAGACCCAGAGAATTTTCGCCTCGGTCCGGCCGCTGTTATACCAACTGTGCGGTTCGCGGGAGTGAAAGCTGAAGGAGTCGCCGGCTTGCAGGTCATGTTCCCGGCCGGCTAGGGTAATTTTAACCTGCCCGGCAAGAACATACATGAACTCGTCGCCGTGGTGCCTGACCGGGTTTTTGCGCCCGGCCCCGGCCTGGACGGTGTAAAGCATGGGCGAGAGCGTATACTCTTTGCGGGCGCTTACGGACTGCACCCGCACGCCGTCAATGCCGATGGAAAAAACCTCGCCCTCGCCGGGCCGGACCAGGGGCTGGTCGTTTTCCGCCCCGTTGAAGTAGTAGAGGATGTTTTCGCCGTAAAATTCGGCCAGGCGCTGCATCACTTTGAAAGACACGTTCCTGGTCTGGTCGTTCTCGATCATGGACAGGTAGGAAGTGGAAATGCCGGCGGCGTTGGCCACATCTTCCAGCAGATAGCCGCGCGACAGGCGGTATTCCTTCCATTTGCGGCTCAGAAGTTTTTTTGAAACCGTGGCTTCGCCGGGCGGGACGTTCCTGCTGCGGCTGACCAGGTCCTGGCGCGGGGCGCAGAGCATGCGGATGGCCTTGATGCCCATGTTTTCGTCTTTGGAATAACGCCTGATGTTGCGCAACCGCTCAATATCGTCCACGCTGTAGACCCGGTAGCCGCTGTCGGTGCGGGCGGCCGTGAACAGGCCCTGTTTTTCCCAGTTGCGGATAGTGGCCGGCACCACGCCAATTTGCCTGGCGACGTCGGTGATGGTGAAGCACAACTCGTCCTGATTGATATCCTTTCTATTTTCCGCCATCAAAACACCCTCTTATGAAGCGGACGCCGGGCGCTTCCACTCCCGCAGCCCGCCTAGGGCCAGCAGCGCGATGGCCGCGAACACCAGCGCATATGTCGGCATTTCGCCCGGCGGGATGCGCTCGCCCAAAATCAGGGCCACCAGCACCAACAGCACCGGCTCCATGTAACTCAACAGGCCGAAAATGCTCATGGGTAAAATGCGTCCGGCGGTCACGAAAAAAGCCACGGCCATGGAACTGATCACCCCCAGGAGGGGCAGCAGGAAAAACAGCTTGGGATGCCGCGTAAACACGGTCAGTTCGGTGGGGCTTTGCCAGATAATCCAGACTGCCGCCGGCAGCATCAGCGTCATGTCGGAAAGCAGGCCGCCCAGGCCTTCGGTCTTTATGTGCTTTTTCACCACGAAATAGGCCGGAAAGCCAAAGGCCACCAGCAGCGTCTCCAGCGAGACGAAGCCCGCCTGATACACCTGGTTGGCCACGCCCAGGACAGCGCAGGCCACAGCCAGCTTCTGGTAGGGGGCCAGCTTGTCCCGGTAGATGCAACGGCCGCACAGCACCATGACCAGCGGCATGAGCAGGTAACCCAGCGAAACGTCCAGGGCCTTGTTGTTGATGGGCGCCCACAGAAACAGCCAGAGCTGAAGCGCCAGTAAAAACGAGGACAGGCACAGCCAGAGGAAAAAGCTTTTGCGCTCTTTCGCTTTTTGCGCCACTTCCCGCACCAGCCGCCATTCTCCGTAAAACCAGATGAACAAGGCCATGCAGGGCACGGTGCAGACCATGCGCCAGCCGAAAATCTCCAGCCCGCCGAGCGGCAAAAGAAGCGTGGCGTAATAGTACATGACCCCGGCTATAGCGGAGCCGGCGAGAGAAAGCAGCACTCCTCTGCCGGAGTTGGCCCTGGCGGCCCCTCTGTCACCGGTCTGGTTGGCGTTGCTCATGGCCATGCCTAACACATCAATAAGGCTTCGCGCCAGTGGCGGACGGGTAAAAAACGCCGGCCGCTCCCCGCGAAAACATGTCCACAGCCCTGGACACGCGCTTGACATGACCCCGGCCGGTAGTAGAATGGGTCGGTTCCGGCAGGCTCCAAAAGGCCGCGCCCGCACTGCAACTCTGGGGGCAAGACAACATGAGCACAGGCAAAGCCAGGCGGTTGGCCCGCATTTTCCGGCAGGGCAAAAGCGTGATCATCCCCATGGACCATGGCGTGTCCGCCGGCCCGCTGCCCGGACTCGGCAACATGCGCCGCGCCCTGGCGGCCGTCCTGGCCGGCGGGGCCGACGCCATCGTCGGGCACCGCCTCCTGTTCCGCGAACTGGACAAACTGCCGGCCGCCGCCCCGGGCGGGCCGGCTGAAGCGGGCGCGCTCCTGCACCTCTCCGCCAGCACCGATCTTTCCCCCTCGCCCAATCGCAAAGCACTGACGGCCTCGGTGGAGGACGCCCTGCGCCTGGGAGCGGACGGCGTTTCCATCCACGTTAATATCGGCGACCCGGACGAGGCCTCCATGCTGGCCGACTTCGGCCGGGTGGCCAGGGCCGCCGCCGACTGGGGGATGCCGCTCCTGGCCATGCTCTACGCGCGCGGCCCGAAAATCAAAAACGGCTTTGACCCCGATATCGTGGCCCATTGCGCGCGCATTGGAGCCGAGCTGGGCGCGGACGCGGTCAAGGTGCTCTACACCGGCGACATGCAAAGCTTCCGCCGCGTGACCGAAGGCTGCGCCGTGCCGGTGCTGGTGGCCGGCGGCCCGCAAACGGACAGCCCGGCCGGCTTTTTCCGCATGCTTGGCGAAGCCCTGCAAGCCGGGGCGGCCGGCGTTTCCATCGGGCGGAACGTTTTTCAGCACCCGCGCCCCGAGCGGATGGCCGAGGCCCTGCGCGCCCTGGTGCACGAGGGGCAAAGCCCGGAGCAGGCTCTGGCCCGGACCTTGGACGTGCATACGGCCACCTGTTGACCGGCCCGGAGGTTGCATGCCCAAACAGGTATTTTTCCGCTCCGTCCCCTACCGCAAGGAAAACGCCGCCCTGGCTCTGGAAGCCGGGGCGCAGGGCCTGATCGTGCCGGCTGAACGCCTGGAGGCCGCCGCCGGGCTGGCCCGTTGCCTGGCCCTGGCCGACGAGTCGATCCATTACCTGAATATCGCCGCCGCGCCTGACGAAGCCCGGGCCGGCGCCTTGCTGGAAGCCGGCCAGACCGTGGTGCTGCGCCGGGGCTGGGAAGTTATACCGGTGGAAAACCTGCTGGCGCGCGGCCAGCGGACGGGGGCGGAATACGGACTGTTGGCCCTGGCGGTTGCCGGCCCGCAGGAAGCGTTGCTGGCGGCCGGCATCCTGGAAAAGGGCGTACAGGCGGTGGTGGTGGAAGACCCGGCGCTGGTCGGGGAAATCGTGTCCGGCCTGGCCGGCGGCGACAGCCGCCTGGAGCTGGCCGAGGCGGAAATTGTCGAAATCAGGCCGGTAGGCCTGGGGCACCGGGTCTGCGTCGATACCCTCTCCAGGCTGGCGCGCGGCCAAGGCATGCTGGTGGGCAATTCCGCGGCCTTCACCTTTTTGGTGAGCGCCGAAACCGAGCCTAACGAATACGTGGCGGCCCGGCCGTTCCGCATAAACGCCGGGGCCGTGCACGCCTACGCCCTCCTGCCCGGCGACCGCACCGCCTACCTGGGCGACCTGGAAGCCGGGCGTGAAACCCTCGTCGTCGACCACCAGGGCAACTGCGGTCCGGCGGTGATCGGGCGCCTGAAAACGGAACGCCGTCCCATGCTGCTGATCCGGGCCCGCCACGCGCGGGACGAAACCGCCCGCGCAGGCGAAGGGAGCGTTTTTTTGCAGAACGCCGAGACCATCCGTCTGGTGCGGCCGGGCGGCGAAGTGGTGAGCGTGGTCAAGCTGCGCCCGGGCGACAAGGTGCTCTGCCGCCTGGATGAGGCCGGCCGGCATTTCGGACTGCGCGTGCGCGAGGAAATTTCAGAATAGAGCATTTTCACTTTGAAGCGGACGGGAGCCGGGCATGCTGGTAGGAGTGGTGCGGAAAAACAGGCTGGAGGAATGCCGGGCTCTGTTGCGACAGCCGGAAATGTCGCAATTTGACCTTCTGGAACTGCGCCTGGACGCCTGCGCCGATTTGAGCATTGAAGGCGCGGCCTCTCTTTTGGACAGCAGCCCGCAACCCGTGATCTTCACCTTGCGCAGCCGGGACGAAGGCGGCGGCTTTGGCGGCAGCGAGGACGAACGCCTGGACCTGCTGGAAAAACTGATTCGCCTCCAGCCCGGCGCCATGGACCTGGAAGCGCATATCCCGGCGGAGCGCCTCGCCCGGATTTATTCCCTTTCTCCCGGCACCAGGCGCATTATTTCCCGGCACGACTTCGCGCAAACCCCGTCCAGCCTGGCCGGGCTCAGGCTCATGGTGGAAGGGATGCGCCACCGGTTCTACGACCCTCAGGCGATCTACAAGGTGGCCACCTTGGCCCGCAGCACCCTTGACGCTCTGCGCATGCTGGTTTTTTGCCGCGAACAGCGCCAGCGCGGCCTGCAACTCGCCGGCATCGCCATGGGCGAGGATGGGCAAAGCACCCGCATTCTGGCAAACTGGGCGCACGGGACGCTTGCTTACTGCCCGGCGGACCGCAACGACGCCTCCCCCACTTCCACACCCTCCCTGGCCAGGCTGGGGCAGATTTTCGCCGACGAGCTTTGCGGCGCCTATAATTATCGGCGCACCGGCAAGGATACCCGGGTTTACGGGCTCATCGGCGACCCGGTGGCGCAAAGCCTCGGCCATATTTACCATAACGCCGCGAACAAGGCCGCCGATTGCGACGCGGTATACGTAAAGTGGCGCCTGGAGCCCGAGGAACTTGAAGAAGGCCTGGCCCTGCTCCGCCGCCTGGGCGTACAGGGGCTGAGCGTAACCATGCCGCTGAAGGCGGCCGTGCTGCCGCATATCGGCAGCGGGGCCGACGACGTGCGGGTTATCGGCGCGGCCAATACTTTACGCCTGCAACCGGACGGCTGGCGCGGGGCCAATACCGACGGGGCGGGCGCTACGGAAACGCTGCCCTTTTCATTACGGGGGAAAACCGTGGCCGTGCTGGGCGCGGGCGGGGCGGCCAGGGCTTTCATGCTGGAGGCGGGCCGGCGCGGGGCCAGACTGCTGGTTTTCAACCGGAGCACGGACAAAGCGCTGCCCGGCTTGCCGCCCGGCGGCGCGATCCGCCCGCTGGACCGCCTGCATGAACTGGGACGCCTGTCATACGATCTCATAGTCAACGCCCTGCCCCGGCATCTGGACGTTCCGTTCGAGCAAATTCCCTTCCGGCCCGGCCGCCTGGCCCTGGATCTTTCCTATAACAAGGCCAGCCGCTTTCTCGCCCTGGCCGCAGCCGCCGGCTGCGCCACCATGGACGGCACGGAAATGTTTTACCGGCAAGCGGCCTTGCAACGGGCTTTCTGGGGCTTGCCCGGTTAGCCCCCGGTGCCGCCTGCAAAGCGGCCAGGGAGCAAAAATACCATCAAGCTGGTTTCCTAAGCCTCCGCAGCCTGGGTGGAGTCCACAAACGCGCGGGCGGCCAGGTCTTTGTCCAGCATGAACAGGGCGCCGCCGTCGTCCTTGATGAACTTGAGCTTGTTCACCAGGTCGGTGAAGTTCTCTTCTTCTTCAACCTGCTCGGTAACGTACCATTGCAGGAATATTTTGCTGGCGTGGTCTTTGCTCTTGTCGGCCAGGTCCATGAGCATGTTGAAACGGGAAGTTACGAAGCGCTCGTGTTTAAGGCCTTCCTGCAGCACGTCCAGCGGGCTTTTCCAGGCGCTGGGCGGCCCGTCGATGGGCAGCAGTTTTATGGGGGCGCCCCGGCTGATCAGATAGCCGTAGAGCTTGTTGGCGTGGGTCATTTCTTCCTTGGCCTGCACCATCATCCAGTTGGCAAAGCCGTTCAGGCCGGCTTCGGAAAAATAGGCGGACATGGAAAGGTAAAGGTAGCTGGAGTACAGCTCGTATTTGATCTGTTCGTTCAAAGCTTCATACATCTTGTTGCCAGCCATGCTGCCGACCTCCTTGTCAAATTGCGGGTGTGGAAAATTGCCTGTGCTATGACAGTAAACGGTCTTCTTGTTTTGGCAAGATAAAACTGCTTGAATTTTAAGGAAAGGGTGTGGCAAATATCCCTGTAAACCGCTTGCCCTCCGCCGGGCGTCATGTTATGAGTTTTTCCATATTCTTCAATGTGGTGTGGTGCGATGGCATACGGGATAAAAATATCCATTTCCATAGAGACAAAAATGACCGCAACTGACCGTTCCGGCTTGATTTTTGCTACACACACACACACACACACACACACACACAACACTGTCGCATAATCCGCGTTCAGCCAAGAGCGGCGCGGTTTTGCCATTTTCTAAAACGGCCTTGTTTCCTTCGGGAGGCAGGGCCG
>JAISDX010000029.1 GCA_031264465.1 Deltaproteobacteria bacterium
CTTCCCGGTTTTTATGCTCTTTCGAGGTGGCTGATACTGCCCTCAGGTTTGCCCATTCGCGGATGCGGCCTATCTGCTCGGCCTGGGTTACGGCCAAGGGCACGGTGCTATTGATGGCAAACTTGAAATCGTCTTCGCTAACCCCTCTGTTTTCGGCAAACGCCTCGAAGAGGGCCGAAATAACAACCTGTTCGATTTCGGCGCCGGTAAATCCTTCGGTTCTGTCGGTAAGGCGTTCCATGAACGGCTCGTCCAACTGCAGATTTCCGATTACTTCGGGATGATTCAGCCGTTTTTTCAGGTGAATGTCCAGAATAATTTTTCGCTCTGTCCGGGTAGGCAGATCGACAAAAAATATCTCGTCGAATCGTCCTTTCCGCATCAATTCCGGGGGAAGCGAGTGGATGTTGTTGGCGGTTGCCGCCACAAAAACGAACTTCTGCTTTTCCTGCATCCAGGTCAGGAACGTGCCGAACATGCGTGTCGCCACGCCGCTGTCGCCGGTAGAGCCGATTCCCGAAAAGGCTTTTTCTATTTCGTCCACCCACAGCACGCAGGGCGCCATTGCCTCGGCGGTCTGAATAATGCCGCGCATGTTGCGCTCGCTGCTTCCTACCAGGCTGTTGTACAAAGCCCCCATATCGAGACGCAGCAAAGGAAGGTTCCAATACGTGCTGATGGCTTTGGCCGTCAAACTCTTCCCGCAGCCCGGCAGCCCGGTCAGCAGGATGCCCCGCGGACTGGGCAGGTTGTATTTTCCCGCTTTTTCCGACCACGAATCCGAGCGTTTGACGAGCCAGTTTTTCAGGTTCTGCAGTCCGCCGATGTCCTCCATTTTCAGGTTGGGCATGCTGAACTCCAGCAACCCGTTGCGCTGAATGATCTGTTTCTTTTCTTCGACAATGGAAACAAGATCCCCGGCGCTCAGTTCGCCGTCTTTTACAATGGATACGGCAAACGCGTTTTCCGCTTCGTGTATGGTCAGACCGGCGGCGGCGTCGCACAGTTTGTCAATGGTCTCGTCGCTCACATCAAAGCGGAGTTTGTCGTTATGCTCGTTCTGCCGCACCAGGTTGAGCAGGGCTTCCTTCAATTCCTCCTTGGAGGGCAGCTCGAAGGTCTTTATCTGGATTTCCTTCTGCAAATCATCCGGAATAAACTTGTCGTACCCGGTGATAATAAGCGTTTTCAGAAAGGTATCCTCTTTGATATTCCACACCAGGTCTTTCAGCGTGCGTATCAGCGAGGCCTCGATGGCGCGGGCCGGTTGGGCCAGGTCGTGGTACAAATCCTTCAGGATAAAAATACCGTCGCCCTCGTAGGTGTTGATGAATTCCAGCGCCCGCTGCGAGGATTGAATATCGCCGCCCTGTCTTTTACCGTTGCATTTGAAGCCGTCGACGACCGTCCACTCCCAGACGTCGCGGGCTTTCGAGAACAACGAACTGTCGCTCGCCATCTCTTTTATCGTCGCCACAAGCCGCTGTTCCTCCCAGGTTATGATGTAAATAGCCGGGAAGCGGGCTTTTATCTGAAGCGATAATTCGTTTTGAAAATTTGCCGAATTTGCCATATCTGTTAACCGGAATAATCTTGTTATTATTAGGTATCCGATTCGGACTATTTGCGTTTCGCAGCAATCGGTAACAGTATAACGGAATCCGTCGCCCTGTATTTCCCTTTTCATCTGCATGGTATTCAGCAGGCCGGCTGCGTTGAGAAACAATTCCCCGCTGCCCTGTTGGATGCTTTTCTTCACGCTCGCATCCAGAGAGAAATGGCTTGAGATGGAAAGTGTCGTGAACAGCGTGAAAATAAACAACTTCTTTTTTTGCCTATATTATTTTTTCTACGTCGTCAATAACTGAACGTCCGGCCCACAGGGCAGACGCATATACGGCCCCGCCCTGCTCACGACAGCCAGGCCCCTTGCCTTTGGCGCTGTAAAAGCCTATGGCTTGGCATCGGAGAGCAGCATGCCGCAACCCAGGCCTAAACTCGATCAGGGCGAAACCACCCGCAAGGCTTTGCTGGCTCGCTATCTGGTCATCCGGTTCGGCCAGCGGCCCCCCAGGCCGCCCGCCGCCAGGGCCGGTAACGGGACCGGCAACGAGCCTGGGCGCCAAGCCCGTCAGCGCGGGCTGCGCAGCCCGCTGTTCAAACTGCGCGCCTATGTCTACAAGCTGCGGGGCCGCAACTTCTACATCACCAAACCCGGCCCGCGCGATTTTTTCTGGTCCTGCTGCGGGGCTTTTATCGGCATTTTCGTGCTGGTGCGCTTAAGCCATTTCTTTTTCTCCGATGTGGAACATCTCTTGATCGGCTCTTTCGGAGCTTCGTCGCTAATCATCTTTGGCGCGCCGCACAGCGACTACGCCCAGCCGCGCAGCGTGGTGGGCGGGCAAATCCTTTCGGCCCTGGCCGGCGCCGCCGCCTTCGCCCTGCTGGGCGCCTACCCCAACCTGGCTGCGGCCGGGTCCGTGATGCTGGCCTTTGCCGTGATGCAACTGAGCAAAACCCTGCACCCGCCGGGCGGCGCCACGGCGCTGATTGCCGGTTCCGGCCAGCCGGCGGCGCAGGAAATGGGCTGGCTCTACCCCTTCTTTCCGGTGGGGGCGGGCATTTTGCTGCTGTTCGTGCTTGGGGTGATCATCAACAACATCTCGCGCCACCGCCAATATCCCCGCAAGTGGTTTTAAGCCGAGGGAAAGCGGCCTACCTGCGATCCACGGCAAAGTCGGCCCGGCGGTTCCGCGACCAGGCGGCCTCGCCCTGGCCGGGCGCCACCGGATTGGCCTTGCCGTAGCTGGCGGCATCCAGTTGGGCCGCGGGCACGCCGCGCTGCGCCAGGTAATCGCGTGCGGCCTTGGCGCGCCGGCCGCCCAAGGCGTAGTTGTAAGCCTCGGTGCCGCGTTCGTCACAGTGGCCGCCGATGTTCACCCGGAATTGCGGGTTGGCCTTGATGACCTCGGCTTTCTGATCCAGCACGGCTTTGGCTGAATCGGTCAAAGCCGCGCTGTCGTAGTAAAAATAAATGGGCGCGTTCCGGATGAACAGAGCGGCTTCACGCTCGGGCGCGCTCCACTCGGCAACGCCGCCGCCGGATGCGTCCTGCCCGGCGTAGGTCCCCTGTCCGCCGTAAGACGGCCCGCCTTCCGGCAAATCCTGCCGGGCGGCCGGAGTGATGGGTTTTAACTGTGGCGTGGCCACGGGCGGATATTCCGAGTTGGAGCAACTGGAAGCAACGGCCAGGCAAAAAATAAAAAGCGCGCTGGTAAAGCCTTTGCGGAAATTTATCATGTTGTTCTTTCCATTTTGCATTACATTTTTTGAGGATCCTTTTGACCATTTTCATGCAAAATGCGCACCAGTCCTGCTCCACACTGGCCCCGCCGCCAGGCGGAAACAAAAAACCCGCCGGAGAAAGCTCCGGCGGGACGTTTATATCAAATCAGAACCCGGGCAGAAATATACCCGAGGCGGAACAACTTAGCGGGAAGCGTTGAATTCGGCGCGGCGGTTCTTGGACCAGGCGGCTTCGCTGTTGCCCTGCACGGCCGGGTACATCTTGCCGTAGCTGTGCGTGGAAAGCTGGGAAGCGGGCACGCCGAGCATGAGCAGGTAGTCGTAAACGGCGCGGGCGCGGCGTTCGCCGAGAGCCAGGTTGTATTCCTCGGTGCCGCGTTCGTCGCAGTGCCCTTCAATCTGCATGCTGATGCGCGGGAACTGCTTCAGGATGTCGGACTTCTGGCGCAGGTCGTTACGGGCCGCGGTATCCAGGTCGTAACGGTCATAGGCGAAATAAACCGGGTTGGTGCGCAGCACTTCGACGGCCTGGGTTTCGGTCAGGGTTTGGCTGCCGGTGGCGCCCGGTTTGGCCACTTGGCCGACGGTACAACCGTTCATGACAAAAAGGGCCGTAACGAGAGCAAGCAACAGGGTAAGGCGGGTAAATCTGTTCATACTGTTCCTCCTGAGGGTATGGGGAAGTCTGGATTTTTTTGGCCAATCCTGCCATGACGGAAAGGCGTTTTATGGCCTATTTTTTTGTATGTATCGCCAGCCGGGTCTTTGTCAAGCCAAAAGACCGAGATACGGCGAAATACAAGGATTTTATTTATTTTCTCAACCCCCAGGCCGGAAAAGACGAATCACCCCGCCCGGTATCCACCTGCCGGGCTTCGCCGCCGTGCCGGGTAGTCAGGTAGATCTTCCTGCCGCCGGAGCGGGTTGAAGCAAAGGCGATAAAATAGCTGTCCGGCGCGAACTCGGGCTGCTCGTCGCTGCCCGGGCCGAACGTGACCTGAGTTTCCCGCCCGGTGCGCAGGTCGTGCACGAAAATGCGGTGCCCGCCGCCCATTTGCCGGGCAAAAGCCACCAGGGTGCCGTCCGGGCTGATGCTGGGGTCGGTGTTGTAAGTTCCTTCGTTGGAAATTTTGAGGGTGGCGCCGGTTTTCAGGTCGGTCATAAAAATGTGCGGGTTGCCCATGCGGCTGGAAGTATAAACCATCTTTTCGCCGCTGGCCTCCACCGAGGGGGAAACGTCAATGCCCGAACTGTTAATCAGGGGCTTTTCCTTCCTGAAGGAGTGGTCCAGCAGGAAAATGCTGGGGTTGCGCCCGTCGGTGAGGCTGACGGCCACCTTGTTGTCGGGCATGAAGCAGGGCCCGATCACCGTGTTGCCGGGGAAACGCAGCCGCTGCACCCGGTTGCTCCTGGCGTCCCATACGCCCAGGGCGTGCGACTTGCTGTCGATGTTGCCGAACACGATAAAGCGTCCGTCGTGCGACCAGGCGGGCGAGATGGAGTCGCCGGGGATGTTGGTGATCTGGCGCAGTTCGCCGCCGGTGGGCTTGACCACCCAGATATCGGACTTGCGCGGCCCGTCTTTCCGGCTGAAGGTGATCATGGAGCGAAAAAAGTCGCCCCGCCCGGTCAGGGCTTCCATGAACTGGGCGCAGAATTCGTCGGCAACGTCGCCGACGCTCCCGCTGTCCGGCAGGTCAAAGCGCGAGCCGAACATGAAGCGCCCGCCCAGCACTTCAAAAGCGCGCATCTCCACCTGGCGGGAGTTGATCCAGAGCGTGGTGATCAGGTTGTCGGCCCGGCTCAGGCGGAAGCGCTCGAAATCCAGCTCCGGGCCGCTGGCCGCCGTAAGCCGCACCCCGCCGGGGATGGCGGCCGGGTCCAGAATTTCCAGGAAGGGCAGGAAGGACAAGTTATGGAGAATGGCCTGCTGCAATTCGCGGGAGTAGCGGCCCTCGCCCAGAGGCTCGGCCAGGGCGGCCTGCACCCGGTAGGCCACCGGAGTGACCGGGGCCAGGAACTTGTCGTTGAGCGCGCCCGGCGCGGCCGGAGCGGCCACGGGCGCAAACAGAGAGAAACAGGCCAGCAGCAAGGCCGGCAATACACCACGGCGCAAAAAACGTCCAGATTTCATGCAACACTCCAGCTCATTTGGCAAAATTCGCAATACCCTTATTTTCAGGGAAACAGTCCCCCTTAAGCGGCGTTTCCTGATAAGCCCGCCAGCCTGTTCACATGTTCGAGTTAAACACGATGGGCAGGCGCCGCAGCGCCCGGCTGGGCGGGCGTTCCATCTTGCCGGCTTCCGCAATGGCGCGCAGCACGTTTTCGTCAAAGGTCGGGTCGGCGGAACGCTCCACCACCACCACGTCGCTGACGGTGCCGTCATCGGCTATATCAAGAATTACCTTCATCTCAAAGATTTTTCCATCCGCGCGCGGCCTGGTGGTAAAATGCGGCCGGATGCGCGAAATGCAGGAATCGCGATAAGTGCCGAGAATGCCTACCCCGTCGCCCTCCGCGTCGCCCTCGGCGCTGGCAAGGCGGCTGTCCGCCTCGGCGCTGCTCAGGGCGGCTTCCAGGGCGTTCTGCTCCAGAGCCCGGCGCAAAATTTCGTCGGAACTGGGCCCGGCCGGCCTGGGCGCCGGCTTGGGTTTCGGCTTGGGCTGGACCGGCTCCGGCCTGGGCGCCGTCCTGGGCTCCGGTTGAGGTTCCGGTTTCGGCTCGGGCTTGGGTTCGGGAAGCGGCGTTACCGGCTCGGGCTCCGGCTCCGGCGGCGGAGGGGGCGGCGGCTCGGGAGTCTGTTCTTCCGTCACTGGGACGGACGGCGGAGGCGCGGGCTCCGGCGCCTTGCGGCCGATGGTCACCTGGGAAAGGCTGAGGGTGGGCAGGCTCAAGTCCACCTTGCGCTGCGGGAAAAGCTGCGGGTAAAACCAGAACAGGGCGAACACGGCGCCATGCAGCGCCAGAGCCGCCACAAAGCTCAACAAGAACGGCCCGCCGGGCGCCTGCCTTCTGGTCTTGTATCCTGTCACTTGAAAAATCACCTGCTACACTAGCGCCTGGCGCGAAATTCAGCGTTTCCGCCCTTCTTCCGGCCGCTGGGCCACCACGCCCAGGTTCTCGATGCCGGCGGCCTTGGCCTGGCCCATCACTTCCACCACCAGCCCGTAGGGCACGTTCTTGTCCGCCTGTAAAAACAACTGCTTGTGTTGGTCGGTAACGGTCTGGCGCAGCACTTTGTCCAGGTTTTCCATCTGCACCTCGGTTTGGCCGAGGTACAGGCGGCCTGCGTGCGTGACGCTCAGCACCAGGTTTTCCGCGTCGGCCGGCAGGGACTGCACTTCCTTGGTGACGGGCAGTTCCACCTCCAGCCCCTCGGTGAGGAGCGGCGCGGTGACCATGAAGATGATCAGGAGCACCAGCATCACGTCCACGAAGGGCGTGACGTTGATTTCGGAAACGAAATTCTTCTTGTGCGAAGCCGTGGAAACCAGCATGCCCATGCTCAGACCCCCTTGCGGCCGTTGCCGTCGCCGTCCACTTCGCTTTGCACCCGGTTCAGGAACACCCGGCCGAAGTTGGTGAGCTCCACTTCGATTTTGCCCATACGGTTAAGAAACGAGTTGTAGCCGATGGTGGCCGGGATGGCCACGAACAGGCCGATGGCCGTGGCGATGAGCGCCTCGGAAATGCCGGGAGCCACCGTGGCCAGCGAAGCCTTGCCGGCTTCGCCGATGCTGTGGAAAGAATGCATGATGCCCCAGACCGTGCCGAACAGCCCGATAAAGGGCGCGGTGTTGGCGCAGGTGGCCAGGAAAGAGAGCGCGCCGCTCAGGGCGGAAAGGGCATCGCTCACGCCCTGGCTCAGAGCCCGGCTGACGTTTTCAAAAATAACCGTGTCACTGTTGCCTTTTTCCTTGAGGCGGTTGTACTCGGCCACGCCGGCCCGGCCCACTTCGTAAACCGGCGAACCGGGCAGCGCGCTCAGGGCGGCCACGGCCGCGGTCAGATTTTTGGCGTCGCTGAAAAGCTCCAGGCCCTGCCTGCTGGCGCGGTGGGCCCGGCCCAGCGAAAAAAACTTGTAGATCATCAGCGACCAACTGAGCAGCGACATCAGGGCCAGGGCAACCAGCACCAGTTGTACGCCCAGCGTCGCGTTTGAGAGCATCGTCAATATTTCCATAGGTTGTTCCCCACAAGCTTTGCGCCGTTGCCGCCGTCAGCCGGAACGCAAGGTTGAATTCGCTCCTGATCTAAGGTATAAGACGCTTTTAGGCAAGTCTCGGGCCTCATTCAAGGTTTACTTTTACCCGAATTTCTGCCAGTCTGTCCGTTAGCGTCCGCCGGCCCCGGCGTGACCGCCGCCCGTTCATCACCATACCGCCTGCTCTGAAGGCCCGTACCAGCCCATGAATAAATTTTTCATTTTATTTAGCATTATCCTCGGACTCTTGGCCGCGCCGCCCGCCGCTGCCGCCGCCGGGGACGGCGGCCGTTACACCCTGGAACAGGCCGTGCGGCGCGCCCTGGAACAGAACTTCGCCATCAAGGCTTCGGAATCCGGCCTGCGCGCCTCGGAAAGCGGACGGCTGGCGGCGCGCGGCGAATTCGGCCCCAAGCTGGCCACCAGCTACGGCTATACCGATTACCAGCACGACGAAGACCTCTACCGCTGGCGGGTGAGCCTGACTCAGGACATTTTTTCCGGCTTTGCCACCCTGGCCGCCTACGAGCGGGCCGTGCTGCAAAAAGAGAGCGCCGCGGCCGCGCTGGCCCGGGCCAGGCTGGCGCTCATCCTCACCGTGCAGCAGAATTTTTTCGCCTACCTGAAAGCCAAGGCCGACGTGCGTAGCGCTTCGGACTCTTACGGGCGGCTGGCCGCGCAGCTTAAGGAAACCCGCTCCTTTTACGACGTGGGGCTCCGCCCCCGCCTGGATGTGCTCCAAGCCGAGGTGAACGCCAGCGAGGCCCAGGACGTGCTCATCCGGGCCCGCAACAGCGTGGAGACCCAGCGCGCCCGCCTGAACACGCTCCTGAACATCCCGCTGGGCGCCAAGGCGGAGTACGTGGGCGAACTCGCCCACATTCCGTTCATGGCCGAACTGGACGACTGCCTGGCCCGCGCCTACCGGCAGCGGCCGGACATCAGCATCGCCCGTCAGGCCGTCTCCATGGCCGAGCGCGACAAAACCAGCGCGGCCAGCAACTTCTACCCCAACATCAAGGGCGAACTGGCCTGGGCCACCCAGGGCGAGACCTGGACGGCCGACGGCAGCCCGGAGCGGCCGCGCGGCTACTCCGAATGGAGCCTCGGCCTTAGCGGCAGCATCAACCTGTTCGAGTGGGGCAAATCTTACTACGAAGTGGAAAAGAGCGCGCACGGCATCACCCGCCTGCGCATGGAAGAGGCCGAACTGCGCCAGGAAGTGGCCTTCCAGGTACAGGCGCGCCTGATCGATCTGGACAACGCGGCCAAGCGCATCGCCGTGGCCCGCAAAAGCGTGGAGCAGTCGCGCGAGGCCTACCAGGCGGCCCTGGCCCGCTACCGCGAACAGGTGGGCACTTCGCTGGACGTGCTGGACGCCCAGTCCCGCCTCACTTCGTCCGAAGTATCCTTAAGCGGCGCCCGGGCCGACTATCTTAGCGCCCTGGCCGCCCTTTACGCCGCCATTGGCGAAGAAAACAGCAATTTGCGGCAGGACGGCTGAAGGCCGGAGCGCTTTTTTCTGAGCCAGGGAACCGGCTACGTTTTCATTTGAGGCCGTCCATGACCGTACGCAGTTGCTGGGCCATGCGGGCGAGCTCCTGCACGGCGGCGGAAGACTGGATCATGCCGCTGGAAGTTTCGCCGACGATCTGGTTGATTTCCTCGATGGCCCGGTTGATCTCTTCGGAGGTCGCGCTCTGCTCCTCGGCCGCAGTGGCGATGGAAGCGACCACCGTCGAGTTGGTAGAGGCCAGATCGACAATCTCCTTGAGGGCGTTGCCGGATGAATCGGCGAGGCTTGTGGCTTCGGTGATGCTTTTCACCGCGCTGTTCACTTCGTCAATATTGGTCCTGGTCGAATTTTGGATGGCGTTGATGCTGGACCTGACTTCCTGCGTGGCGGACATGGTCTTTTCGGCCAGCTTGCGCACCTCGTCCGCCACCACGGCGAAGCCGCGCCCGGCTTCGCCGGCGCG
>JAISDX010000037.1 GCA_031264465.1 Deltaproteobacteria bacterium
GCATGCGCGCGGTTATGGAAGCCGGGCTGAAGTCCAACCACCTGCTGCCCCTGCTGCGCGACCTGGAAATGCCGCTTATCCCGGTGCTGCTGGACATGCAGGATATCGGCCTGGGCATCGACAAGGCCGCCTTCGCCCGGTTCCTGGCCCAGACCGAAGAGGAGTTGAAAAGCCTGACCGCCGAAATCCACCAGGCCGTCGGGCGCGAGTTCAACATCCGCTCGGCCCAGCAGCTCGGCAAACTGCTGTTTGAGGAACTGGGCCTGCCCAAAGCCCGCAAAACTTCCGGCGGTCAGGCCTCCACCTCGCAGGAAGCGCTGGAAAACCTGGACGGCAAACACCCGGTCGTCGGCAAGATTCTGGAATTCCGCAAACTGGAAAAACTCCGTTCCACCTACCTGGAACCGTTGCCGCGCATCGCCGACGCCACCGGCCGCCTGCACACCAGCTTCAACCAGAGCTCCACGGCCACCGGCCGTCTTTCCTCCAGCAATCCGAACCTGCAGAACATCCCGGTGCGCGGCCCGCTGGGCTCCCGCATGCGGGCCTGTTTCGTGGCCGCCCCCGGTCAGGTGCTGGTCTCGGCCGACTATTCGCAAATCGAACTGCGGGTGCTGGCCCATCTTTCGCAAGATCCGACCCTGCTTGACGCTTTCAGCAAGAACGAAGACATCCATCGCCGCACCGCCGCGCTGCTTTTCGACGTGGCCCCGGCCGCCGTGACGCCGGACCAGCGGCGCGGCGCCAAGACCATCAACTTCGGCCTGATCTACGGCATGGGGCCGCAAAAGCTGGCCCGCGAACTGGGCATCGGCATGAACGAGGCCAAGGGCTTTATCGAGCGCTATTTCTCCAAGCTCGGCAAGCTGCGCGAATATTTCGACCAGGTGGAAAAGGAGGCCCGCGAGCGCGGCTTTGTCTGCACCATGACCGGCCGCCGCCGTCCCTGCCCGGAAATCCTTTCGGCCAACCAGCAACTGCGTTCGCGCGCCCGGCGGCAGGCCATCAACACCTGCATCCAGGGGAGCGCGGCCGACATCATCAAGCTGGCCATGCTGGCCGTGCCCGGCGACGCAGCCCTGCGCCGGCTGGGTGCCCGGCTGATCCTGCAAATTCACGACGAACTCCTGCTGGAATGCGCGCCGGAACAGGCCGAGGCGGCCGGCAAGCGCCTGGCGGAGATCATGTCCTCGGTAAAGCCGGGCGGGCGGGAGCTTTCCGTGCCGCTTTCCTCGGACTGGGGCAGCGGGCGCAGTTGGTCCGAGGCGCATTGACGGAACTTTCAAGGAGTCAACAATATGTATAAAGTGGCCGTGATCATGGGCAGCGCGTCCGACGAGGCGCTGGTGCGCCCCTGCGTTGAAATTCTGGAGCAGTTCGGCGTAAGCTGCTTTTTTACCGTCAGTTCCGCGCACCGCACCCCGGAACGCACCGAAAAGCTGGTGGCGGATCTTGAAAAAGGCGGCTGCCAGGTGTTTATCTGCGCCGCCGGCATGGCCGCCCACCTGGCCGGGGCTGTGTCCGCCCGCACCATCCGCCCGGTTATCGGCATTCCGGTTTCCTCCGGCGGCCTGGGCGGCCTGGACGCATTGCTCTCCACGGTGATGATGCCGGCCGGCTTCCCGGTGGGTACCCTGGCCCTGGACAAGGCCGGGGCTCGCAACGCCGGCTGGATGGCCGCGCAAATCCTGGCGCTGGCGGACGGCGCCCTGGCCGATAAAATTCTGGCCGCCCGCCGCCGCATGGCCGAAGACGTGGAAAAGAGCGCGGCCGAACTCGAACCCGGAGCTTAACGGTGAACAGAGGCAAAACCGCCGTTGCCCGGGCGCGGCCCGTTTGCCTGGCGCGGCCGCTGGCGGCGTTGCTGGCTCTTTTTGTCTTGTCCGCCTGCACGCCGGCCCAGCCGCCGCGCTACACCGTCTTTGCCATGGAGGGGCCGCCGCTGGCCATTGCCGGCGGCCGATTGAACGACCCTGGCGAAGCGAGCCTGTTCGGCCACATGGACCGTACCTGCATGGTCGGCGCCGGCGAAATTGAAATCGAATATCCGCCCGAAAACCTGATCTGCCAGGGGCGCCTCAAGGACGGACCGGCGGAAAACGGCCGGGTGCGAGGCATTATCCCCTGTACGCTGGCGGGCGTCCCGGAAGGGCAGGCGGTTTTCCTGCTGTTCACCCTGGGGCACCACGGGCCGGACCAGGGCGTCGGCGTGGCCCGCCTGGCCAGGGGGCGGGTTTCCGTTGCCGCTGACAAGCCGGAAAATTCCGAAACCATCTTGATAGAAGATCTGGAAATTTCCGAAGAATCGCCCCTGCTGCTTTTCTACCACCCCTGGGACGCGGAAGCCGGGCGCCGCTACCTGGAAGCGCGGGACAACGCGCTGCGCGGCCTGGAGAAAAAAGAAGGGCGTAAAACCGAGTGAGTTCCGCCGCATGTTTGTAAGGTTACCGATATTTTCAATAACCTGTAAAGAACGGAGAAACAGTCATGAAATTTTTTGCCAGCGACAATAACTCCGGCGTGCATCCACTGGTGCTGGAAGCTATCCAGGCCGCCAATACCGGTAACGTCGCCTCTTACGGCGACGACCCTTTCACCAGGGAACTGGAAGGGCGTTTCAAAGAAGTTTTCGGCGAGGGAACCCGCGCTTTCCCGGTGAGCAACGGCACCGCCGCCAACGTGGTGCCCATGCGCGCGGCGCTGCGCCCCTGGGAAGGCGTGATCTGCGACTTTGCCGGCCACATCAACACCGACGAATGCGGCGCTCTCGAGGCGGCCGGGCGCAAAATTTACCCGGTCGCGGGCGTTAACGGCAAAATTACCCCGGAGCTGTGCGCCCCGCTCCTGCGCTTGCGCAACGGCTGCCACCACGTGCACCCGCGTATGGTTTACGTCACTCAGTCCACCGAGTTCGGCACGGCTTACAGCGTGGAGGAACTCAAAGCCCTGTCCGAGTTTTGCCGACAGAATGACCTCCTGCTGCACATGGACGGCTCGCGCCTCGGCAACGCCGCCGCCCATCTCAACACCAGCCTGCGCGCCATAAGCCGTGACGTGGGCGTGGACGTGCTGGCCCTGGGCGGCACCAAGAACGGCCTGATGGGCGCCGAGGCCGTGCTGTTCTTCAACCCGGACCTGGCGCCGGATTTCGAGTTGCACCGCAAGCAGTGCCTGCAGCTTATGTCCAAAATGCGTTTTGTTTCCGCCCAGCTTTTGGCCCTCATGAACAACGAGCTCTGGCGGCAAAACGCCAGCCAGGCCAATGCCGCCACCCGCCTTCTGGCCGACCGCATCCAGGGGCTGCCCGGCCTCAAGTTTACCCGGCCGGTGCAGGTAAACGCCATCTTTTTGCGCCTGCCCAAGGCGGCTGCGGAAAAGTTGCTCCAGGAATACGCCATCAGCACCTGGACCGACCTGCCGGATACGGACGAGCCCATCGTGGCGGGCCCGGAAATGCGCATCATGACCTGCTTCAACACCACCGAACAACAGGTCGAGGAGCTGGCCAAGGCCATCGCGGCCGCTCTGGAATAGATGAAACTCTCGGCCAGGATTTGTCTTCAAATCCTGGCCGTCGCATGATTGCGGGACGGCTTTGCCGGGCGTCAAGCAATCATTTGAAGCGTGAAGTGCCCCAGATGGCTGTTTCTCTGGATTTTTGAAGTTATGAGCTGGATGTCATGAATTATATTGACATGATCGCAGGCAAGATGTTTAATAATAGTTTAGATTATTAACATTTAAAAATCCCGAGGCGGGACTATGGCAAAGCTTGCCCCTCTTGGGGTAGCGGTAATTCTTCTATTATCCGCATTCATTTTTCAGGACGGTCCGGCGTATGCCGGCATGCCCGTCGGCGAGTTGCGCCAGTTGCAACGCCAGAATGATCACATCCTGCAACAGCAAGAAGAACGCCTGCGTCTGCAGGAGGAAGAACTGCGTCGCCGCGGCGGTCCCGCCAGCAGCCTTTCCTCATGATAAATTCGCGCCCGTGCCGGCCACGCCTGACGCCGCTTGTATCGAGGTCTCCCACATAGACCTGGCGGGTGTTACCGTTATTCCCGCCAGTGAAATTGAACGCCTTATCCCGCTTTATGCCGGGCGCTGCCTGACTCTGGCGGACATCAACAATCTGCTGCGTGACATCACCAACCTTTACATAGACAAGGGTTACGTCACCACCAGGGCGTTCGTGGCGCCGGAACAGGATCTGACCGGCGGCATCAAGGTGATGGTCATAGAGGGGCGGGTTGAAAAAATCATTCTCAACGAAGGTGATAAAAACTATTACTGGCACCCGGCCTGGAAGGGGAACCCTTGAACCTGCGCGACATTGAGCAGGGCCTGGACCAGCTTAACCGTCTCCCTTCCGGTAACGCGACCATGGAGCTCGAACCCGGCGAAAGCCTGGGCGGAGCGGTGATCAGGGTCACCTTGCCGGAAGCCAGATAGCGGTGCGAGTGATGTGCTGCAAGGGGTAAACGACACAATACAGGACATTAACGACACGGTGCAGCAATCTCCGGTCAAAGTTTCAGAGATTGGCCTGACCTATAAAGATACGGAGCAGACAGCCCGCGCCACCATCGGCCAGGGCGAGATCAGCGTGCGCGACAACCCGAGCATAGATCTCTCCGGCCTGAACCGCGACCCTGAGAAGGCGGTGACGGACAAAACCAGCTTTGACATTAAATTCAATATCAAGCCTTTCGATATTCTGGAGACTGTGGCGCAGGTATCGCAATCCGCTGCTTATGAGAGCAACAGCATGAATAAGTTCGGCGTGAGCAACGTCATTGAGCACGAATGGAACAAAAATGTGGTTGAGAAAGTGGAAGAGAAATGGAACAAGGTAACAGGGTGGTTCAGCAAGTCCACAGTAGACGTGAATGGCGAGAAGAGCGCTGAAGAAAAGAACGCCGCTGAACAGCAAAAACTCAGTTGGGAACAGCATAAAAAGGATTTTGCGAAAAACATTAACGAGTTAAAGAATTTTTTGTTCAGTTCAAAATAGAAAAACTAAATATTAACTTGAGGTTATTGTAGTGCAGTTAAAAAATCGAAAAATAATATTTGTAATTTTAATATTATTTTCATCTAGCATATTTCTTGCTGGATGTACGCGTACCGCAGTGCAGATCTTTGAACTTCAGAGTACAAATATTATCTGCAAACATAAAACAAAAGAGTGTTATTTAAAATGGTTACCAATCCCACCACAGCATGTCAGTGTGGATCCGGAAACCGGCATTGAAACGCTGCGCTGGGATTGCAGGGTGCATCGACGGATGGCTGTGGATAAAGAGGATGGATACGCCTACTGGTATTCAGGCTACTATGCCGACT
>JAISDX010000105.1 GCA_031264465.1 Deltaproteobacteria bacterium
CCGCCGTCAATGTCGCCAGTGGCAGTGACGGTATTTGCGGCAAAAATGGCGCTGCTGCGGCTGCTGCCGGTTATATCGGCGATGATCGCGCTGTGGGTGGACGATATTCCTACTATCCCGCCGCCCTCGATAGAAGTCGCGCTCACACCAAGGTTAAAAAAGGTATTGCCGGTCAGATCATTTATATAGCCGCTGCCGCCCACCGCGTCTTCAGTATTTATCCCGACCACCCCGCCGCCCTTGATATCGCCGCTGACAACGGTTGTGCCAGGGTAAAAATCGTTGTCCGCCAGGGAGCCAATAATGGCCGAGCCGGTTCTGGCCTGGATGCCGACTATGCCGCCGCCGCTGATGTCGCCGCCGCTGACGCCAAGAGCGCTGAAGCGGTTGCCCGTGAGGCTGTTGATGGCGGAAGTGCTCGCGCTGGCGCTCCCGTTCCGGACCCCGACAATGCCGCCGCCCAGGAGGCCGTTGGAAGCCTGCACGTCCAGGGCGTTAAACGTGTTGTTGCTCACGCTGCCGAGCAGGGCCAGGCCGTTGGCGGCGCTGCCGACCTGGAGCCCGACAATGCCGCCGCCGTGCAGTTCGCCATTTGTGGTGCCCGCCTTTACTTCCAGGTGGTCAAAGTAGTTGTTGCTGACCTGGTTCAGGCTGGCGTTCTCTTCCGAAGACAGGCCCACAATGCCGCCGCCGGAAAGGCTGATGCCGGAAGAACTTACATCGCTCGCGCTTGTCACGCTCAGGCCCTTGAAAATATTGCCCGTCAGAGTGTCCATGTTCACCCAGCCGGCGTTGCCGCGCAGGCCGATGATGCCCCCGCCGGAAATAGAGGTGCCGGTGCTGACCTGGCTGTTGAGAAAGAGGTTGCCGCTGACCGTGTGCGCGATCACCATGTTGCGCTCAAGCTGAGCGACATTAATACCAGTGAATTTATCCTGATCAGTAGTAGATCCCTGCCCGGAGTTATCAGGGCCGGGGGGTCCGATTTTGTTCGTCAAATCAGTCCCGTCAGCATCAGCGGTAGAATTGGCGCGCAGGCCCACCAGGCCGCCGCCCTGCAGATAGGAGTCGGTGCTCACGCTGACCCCGTTAAACACGTTGCCGCGCAAAGAGCCCAACAAGGCCCCGGCGCTGGACAGCCCGTTGATCCCGATCACCCCCCCCCCCCGGATGGAGGCGTGCGTATGCACGTAAATGTCGTAGTCGGTCGCGCTGCTGCCGGTCGCGCCGTTGCCGAAGACGTTGCCCTCGGCCGCGAGCAGGCTGGCCGTAGTGGTGTTGTTGAAGTCAAGCGGGTTAGTGTCGTTGAACTTGCTGTTGTTGTTGACGCCCACCAGGCCCCCGCCCAGCAGAATGTCGCCGGAGTATACGCTTATGCCGGTACAAAGGTTGTTGGTCAGGTTGCTCAGGCTGGCTTTACCGGCAATGTTGTCGGGCGAGGAAACCCCGTCCACCCCGATAATGCCGCCGCCTTCCAGGTAGGCGCTGCCGGTGCCGCTTACTTGATCCGTTCTGACGCTCAGGTTGCTGAAGATATTGCCGCGTATATCGCCGATGGCGGCGGTGCCGGCGGTTGAGCGCACCCCCAGGATGCCGCCCCCGGCCAGATACTGGGTGTCAACCTGCCCGTGCAGAGCCACGTGCAGGTTGGTAAAAGCGTTGCCCCGGATATCGCCCAGATAGGTATTACCAGTGGCGGTGTTGATGTTGCCGATCAGCCCGTTGACAATGCGGGTGTTGCTATATTGCACAAGGGCTTGGTTGAAATGCAGGCCCTGCAGGTTCAGGCCGTTGGCGTTAGTAGCCGCAGTGCTCAGCCATTTGTTGTTGTTGAAATAATAGTCCTGGGCAGAGGCGCTACGGTCGCCGCCACTGGCGTCCTGAATAGTGGCCAGGCCGGCGATGCCGCTGGCGCTGCCCGTCCAGTAGGCGTTGGTCAGAGAGCTGGCCTGGGCGCTCAGGTCGGCTGCCGAACCCTGCTTGCCGGCGCTGACCTGGGCGATGATGGACGAGGCCAGGCCGGAAATGCCGGGGGCAAAGCCGTTGGCGCCGCCGCCCTGGAGGGTGAGATTGGCTTTGGTGACGTTAACGGCTGCCTGATTAAGCTGGAAAGTGGTGCCGGGATCGGAGCCGCTGTAAATGACAATGTCCCCTGAACTGGCGGCGGTAATGGTGTCTTGCAGGTTGGTTGGGGTGTGGCCGGGCAACAGGGTGCTGGCCGCCTGAACCGGCAGGGCCGGAAACAGGGCCAGGAGCAGGATCAGAAAAGAAAGACGCCCGGGGGTAATGAAGCGGGCTGAGAAAAAACGGCGATATATGTTCATGGAACACTCCTTAAAAAATCTCCGAGTTGACCTCAAACACCTGAATATGCATAAACAAAGGCGTAAAGATTTAATTTTTGCAGCGGGGAGTGCAACAGAAGGAAGTGCAGCAGCGGGAAGTTACAGATCGCTTTTACGTATCATATCGCACAGTCATGGGCAGGAAAAGCTTTTTTTTTAAAAAATAAGCCGTTTAAAAAAAATCTTGAACTGGACGAACAACTCGGACTGGTATAATCTGATTTACGCTTTTTGTCCTTAACGCACAAACCTTTCAAGGAGCCAACAGTTATGATTTTCAGCAATGTTCTGGAGGCATTGGGCAATACGCCGCTCATCCGCCTGAACCGCCTGCCCGGCGCTGACGACGCCGAGGTCCTGGTCAAGTACGAAGCCGTCAATATCGGCGGCTCCGTCAAAACCAGAACCGCCTACAACATGATTCTGGGAGCCGAAAAGCGCGGCGATATCCGCCCGGATACCATCATCGCCGAGCCCACCAGCGGCAACCAGGGCATCGGGCTGGCTCTGGTGGCCGCCGTGCGCGGCTACCGGGCCATGATTGTGATGCCCGACTCGGTGAGCGAAGAGCGGCGCAAACTGCTCAAACTCTACGGGGCCGAAGTCATCCTGGTTGAAGACAAGGGCAATATCGGCGAATGCATTGAAAACTGCCTGCGCACCGTGCAAAAACTGGCCGAGGAAAACCCCAACGTCTACATCCCGCAGCAATTTGAAAACCCGGACAACCCGGCCGTGCACCGGGCCCAGACCGGCCGCGAGATTATCGAGCAGGCCGGACGGCCCATTCACGGCTTTTGCGGCGGCATCGGCACCGGCGGCTGCCTGACCGGCGTGGGCGAAGTGCTGCGCGAGGCCAACCCGGACGTGACCATCTGGGCCCTGGAGCCGGATCAGGCCGCCATTCTTTCCGGCGGCCCCATCGGCACGCACTTGCAGATGGGCATTGGCGACGGGCTGATCCCGCACAACCTGAACACCAAAATATACAGCGAAGTGCACACCATCACCGACGAGGAAGCCCTGGACATTACCCGCAAGCTGGCCCGCCTGGAGGGCCTGGTCTGCGGCATTTCCAGCGGCACCAACGTGGCCGGCGCCCTGAAACTGGCCAAACGCCTGGGCAAGGGCAAAACCGTGGTCACCCTCCTGCCGGACACCGGCGAGCGCTACTTCAGCACGCCGCTGTTTGACTGAATCCTACCAGATGTAAGGAAAGGCTCCCGTCGCGTCCTGCCGCGGGAGCTTCATTTTTTGGTGAAGAAGTGTTATTGCATATCCGCCATTGTTAACCCTGTTATGCGGATATCGCCGCAAAACAGCGCCAATGGCGCCGGAACGTTGCGGGCTTGAAGCCTGAAGCGCTCTGATGGCGCCGGCCCGCCGGGGGTTGCAGGGGGGTTGAAGATAGCATGAGAAACGCGAAATATGACGCCACAGTGGCCGACTTTGTCCTGAAGGACAAGGGCTGTTTCATTGTGGTGACCAAAGATCAGACTTTTCAGGCCCTGATGCGCTCGGCGCTGAGCAAGGACCTGGGGCTTACCGCCGCCGGGGCGCTCCGTTCCCTGCAGGAGCCCACCAACGTCCTGCGCACCCTCACGGAGATGGAAGCCGGGCAATGCCGCCCCCTGCTGATCATCGAACGGCGTATCGGCGGACAGGAAACCGCCCTGCTGATCAAGCATTGCAAGGAAGTTTCCCCCAGGCTGCTGATCGTCGTCCTGACCACGGAAGTGGACCGGCAGCGCCTCATGTACCTGCATGAGCTCGGGGCGGACAACTTTATCGCCAAGCCCATCTCCGCCCAGACCCTGGTGGAAAAGCTGGCTTTTACCATCAAGCCGCAAAGCCAGCTCGGCCAGCTCATCGACCGGGGCAAAGACCTGCTGGCTCTTGGCCGGCCGGCCGAAGCCAGGGAGATTGCCAGCCAGATTCTGGAGTTGAAAGCGGGCAGCGCCGCCGGCCTGATGGTGCTGGGCGACGCCGAAAAAGCCCTGGGCAACCTCGAGGCCGCCCGCGACGCCTACCTGCGGGCCAGCGACAACGCCGACCTGTACCTGGAGCCACTGCACCGTCTGGCCCGCCTGGCCGGCGAAACCGGCGACCAGGAAGAGCGCCTCGCCTATCTGGAAAGGCTGGACCAGCTCTCGCCCCTGGATTCGGAGCGCAAAGTCAACATGGGGCAGATCAACCTGGATCTGGGCAATGCCGAAAAGGCCGAAACCCTGTTTGAAAAGGCCCTGACCCAGCATACCCGCGAGGCCAAGGTGCAGGTGGGCTATATGGCCGAGCGCATCGCCGGCATTTACGAAAACCGCGACCCGGCCAAGGCCGAGGAGTATTTGCGTAAATCGCTGTACGCCAAAGACCGCCAGCTTACCCGCGACGACGTGCGCACTTTCAACCGCCTGGGCATGTCGCTGCGCCAGCAGGGCAAGTGGCTGGATGCGGTCAAGGAATACCAGAGAGCCCTCAAGCTCGCGCCGGATGACGAAAACCTCTGCTACAACCTGGCCATGGCCTACGCCCAGGGCAAGGATAACCGCTCGGCCCGCCTGTGCCTGGAAAAGGCCCTGGGCCTGAACAAGGACCTGGCGCAAGCCTCAGCCAGCGTGGCCTATAATATGGGCATGGTCTTCCTGAACAACCAGCTCAAGGACAGGGCGCGCGCCTGCTTCGAAGCCGCCCTGGCCCAAAAGCCGGACATGGAAAAAGCCGGACAGGAACTGGCCAGACTGTAGCCTCAGAGCGTTTCCCATATCCGTACGGTAATAAGCGCAATCAAGGCAATGCCGATAGCCAGCTTCACCAGGAACCCGCCAAAGCGCCCCAGGGTGGTGCCCAGGGCGGCGCTCAGGGCCGGCTTGTTTTCCATGCCGTGCGCCCGCTCCAGCACATAGCAGCCGGCAAAGGCCCCGGCCAGGGCGCCGGGCAGAGCGCCCAGGCCGAACAGGATGGGCGCGCACAAAATGCCGCCGGCCATGGCCCCGATAATTCCGCCCCAGTTGCCTTTCCTGGTGCCGCCGAAATATTTGGCTCCCAGGATCCCCGCCAAAAACTCGATCCCTTCGCCCAGGGCGGCCAGGCCGAGCAGGGGCAGGAAAAAAGACCAGCCGAAGGCCGCGCCG
>JAISDX010000142.1 GCA_031264465.1 Deltaproteobacteria bacterium
GGGGGCGATACAGGGCGATACACTTTTTGCTCTACTCCCATGCGGCTTTGAGGCAAAGTGTATCGCTGTATCGTTTTCCTAGGGGCGATACACCGATACACTTTTGAGCCGCTTACGCTTCAAGCATGAAAAGGCCCCGCCTCCAGGGGGAAGCAGGGCCGGGCTGGGTTATTCCTTCACCAGTTCGCTGTACATATTGCGGCCATCCATGACGGCATGGAACATCTGCCTATTGAGTTCGGCCAAGCCCTTTACCGCGCATTCCCATAAAAAAAAATAATAAGCTTTGATTCGATCTAATGATTTATTACCGTCCATTATTACCCCCCCCCTCTTGGGGCTTATCCTCTTTTTTGATATTCCCGCCCCAGGCCGTAAGGGTTCGGCTGTTCGCCGTGGTGGATCAGACCACAGCTAGAGGCGGGAAATTCACTGTCAGGCTTTGGCGTCCCTCAGCCCGTCCAGATAATCGGCCCATTCAGTCAGCATGCGGCGGCGCTCCGGCAAATACTCGGCATAATTGTACGCCGCTCGGACGTGGTTGCGCTCACCATGGGCAAGCTGACGCTCTATCCAGTCTCGGTTATAACCAAGCTCGTTAAGCAGCGTAGACGCCATTCCACGAAAGCCGTGCATGGTCATTTCTTCCTTGGTGAAACACATGGACCGGAGAGCCACCAGCATTGATTCCAAGGCGATAGGCTTTGACTCGGTGCGCACGGAAGGAAAGAGAAAACGCCCGCGCCCCGTGTACGTTCGGAGCTCTTCGAGAATGGCCAGCGCTTGCCGGGCAAGGGGCACAATATGCCTCTGCTTCATCTTCATCTTGGCGGCGGGGATTCGCCATTCCGCAGATTCAAAATCAAACTCGGCCCACTCTGCTTTTTGCAACTCGCCGGGACGCACGAACAGAAGAGGGGCAAGACGCAAGGCGCATTTAACCGGCAAGAATCCGCCATAAGCATCAATGGCCCGGAGCAGTTCGCCGATGCGCTTTTTATCGGTAATGGCGGACATGTGCTGTACTGTGGTTTTCGGCAACGCGCCGTGCAGCCCCTGTGTTATGTCGTATTTGCAGCGACCTGTGGCTATCCCGTACCGAAGCAGTTGCCCGCAAAGCTGGACAAGCCGGTGAGCGGTTTCCACGGCTCCGCTTTCCTCAACGTGCCGGGCAGCCTTGAGGATATCAGATGGTTCGACTTCGGAAATCTGCTTGCCACCAAAGACAGGGAATATCTGACGCTCAAAAAGGGAACGGACCTTTTTACTGTAGCCGGGAGCAAGGTTGTTGATGTGTTTGTCGAACCATTCACGCGCCACAACCTCAAAGGCATTTTCTTCCTTACTGATGATGCTGGCCTTCACTGCCTGGCGCTGTGCACTCGGGTCAACGCCGCTCGCAATCAGCTTTTTCGCTTCATCGCGCTTCTCCCGCGCTTCTTTCAATCCAATCTCGGGGTAAGTCCCCAGGGAAAGCAGTTTCTCCTTACCCCAAAAACGGTACTTGAAACGCCACCACTTACCCCCGGCAGGGGTAACAATGATGAACAGGCCACCAGCGTCATAAACCTTATACGGCTTACTCTGGGGCTTTGCGTTACGAATGGCGGTATCCGAAAGGGGCATGTCCGGCTCGATTGGGGTAACGGTTTTTGCAAGACTCGGCTTACCCCTGATACTTACCCCAACTTACCCCCGAATGTCAACGAACATTGACGAACATAGAAAAACCCAAAGAAGGGGTAAAAGCAAAGTCCGTCAAGGTTTTTTGAACCTTAACGGACTTCTGTGTTTTCTAATCTGGTGGGCCCACCAGGGTTTGAACCTGGGACAATCCGGTTATGAGCCGGGGGCTCTGCCAACTGAGCTATGGGCCCTTGCCGTCCGTAAAACGGGGCTGGAAAGCTGTTTTTACGGTTATCCGGCCCGCGCGTCAAGTGGTCCTTCAACTAAGGAACGGCTGATTGATGAGGATTTTTGTTTCCTGAGGCGGCCGGGGAGAAAAAAGACCATTAAGCTGCGTTTTTCCTGACTTACAGCCCCAGCCGGGCCAGCAGATCGTCCACATCTTTCTGGTTGCTGTCCAGGCTGGGTCCTTTCAACTCCGAGCCCTTGATGGCGGCTTCGGCCTGCTGGCGGCTTTCCTTTTCGATGGCGGCAAAATCCTTTTCCGGCTCCTCTTCGGTTTTTTTCAGCATCAGGCCGGCCGAAATGTAGGTTTCCACCACGATACGATGCACGGAGCTCAGCGCCGTCACCACTTTTTTGATGCGCTGCCCGGTCAGGTCCTGAAAGCTCAGGGCGGTCACAATGGAGCTCACGGCCTCCATGTTCCGCCGCTCCGCCCCTGCCAGGGCCTCGAAGCCGGCTTCATCGATTTTGCCGGACGCCTTGAGTTCCTGCAATTTTTTCATGACCAGCGACTGGTTGTCCTGGATGCTTTCGGCCAGATTCATGATGTCGTCGGCCGCGTTCAGGGTGGTGGTCATGATTTCGTCAAGCTGGCGCGAAGCTTCGCGGAAAATGGCGCTGGCTTCCGCGGCGTCGTCCGGGTTCTGGCCGGCGCCCTGATCTGTTTTTTCGCCGGAGATTTTGGCGATTTCCTTGTAAATATTATGCAGCCCGCTGAGCATGTCTTCGCTCAGGCGGCGGTGGAATGCGGTTTCCTGGTCCTGCCGGTCCAGATGATCCTGCAGACCGTTGCGGATGGTGGTCAGTACGTCGGGCGGGACCGATTCCAGGCCCGGCTGCTTCAAAAGGTCGATAATCTGCCGGGAAAGGCTTTTTTTTCTTGCCATTTTGCTTCCTCTGTCGCTTTTTTCGTATTATAAACCGAAGCATGAACAGAGCATACGTATTATAAGGAGCATAATATGACAAGGGCGCGAGTGTTTGTTCTATTGCTCGGGTTGCTGCTCATGGGCGGCTGCTCCGGGCCTTACAAGGGTTTTCAGGGTGAGACCATGTACACCGGCCAGACGCCGCTGCTGATGATCACCCCGTCGCCGCCGCTCAAAGTCGTGAGCTCCGGCAACACCTGGGCCCGGGTGGATACGGATACCAACCTGAAAGCCACCGCCAGCGTGGATTACGCCCTTTACGGCGAGCCGGACGCCCAAGGTCTGGTCCGGCAGAGCGGGCACGCGCTGGTGGCCAGTTTTTCCACGGTGGACGCCGGCTGGGACTTTGCCCCGGAATCCTTCGCCCGCTCCAACGAAGTTTATCTCGGCGCCGTAAAGATAAACGGGCTGGAATGGGTTGAGCATCTTCTGTACGAAGACAGCGAAGGCGATTGGGTCAGCAACATGTGGCTGAATAACGGCCGGAAAGTGCCGGAACGCTGGATTGCCAAGCGCTGGTCGCGTACCTACTTCGGCGCCACCCGGGTGGTGGTGGAATACCGCGAGCCCATGCCGGAATGCGTGGAGGTGCGTTACGGCACCAAACTGCTGGGCCGGGGCTCCACTTTCAGCGGCGCCACTTCGGAATGCGGCAGCCTGATCAGAGATTTTGAAGAGCGGGCCGACCGGTCTTTTGAAATCCTGAGCAGCCGGGGCCTGGGCAACGTTCCCCTGGCCAGCTTCGGTGCCGCCGAACAGCGGCTCACCCGCCCACAGGGGCAGCCGAACATGAATAAGATGGTCGGCACCGCCCGGGCGCGCCGCGTCCTCAAGGCCTGGGGCGACGACTAGACATTTTTTCACTTTGCTCTGGCGTTGCGTAGTAACGCCCGCGAAATTGGCGTAGTGCGGCTTTGCCGACCATTAAGCGCCAATCTCAAAGCTAATTTGCTTATGCATTTTATGATTTGAAATAACTAACTAAAATAATTTTAACGTAACTTTATACCAGCATAATACCAACGTATTTTATAGATGTGGTCGGACTTTTTGGGACGATTTTGTTCTAACCATTGCCCTATAACGTAAGGCGCAACGAACTTCAAATATGCATGACCAGCGGCGTATACTTGGCAAGCACTCCGTCGCCGGTCATCAGCCGCATGGGTTCAGCCATGGCCTGGGCCACCAGCATATGGTCAAAAGGGTCATTATGGTGCCTGGGGATTGCCGCCAGCATTTCCGCATGTAAGCCGAGAAGCGGCAGCTCCACGAAGCCGCTTTCCTGCGCGGTTGCGCGAAGCTCCGGCAAGCTGGCCTCCAGTTTGCCGATGCGTGTTTTGATGGCAATTTCCCACCAGGATACGGTACTTACAAAAACTTCATTCTCGTCTGCAAGCAAAAGTTTCCGCACAGGCTCAATGCGCGGCGAATTTGACAGAGCCCAAAGCAACGCATTCGTGTCCAGAAGCAGCCTCATTGCAGATCTCCCTCAAAAGCGGCGATAATTTCCGGCGGCAACGGAGCATCAAAGTCGTCGGGAACAATCAGTTTGCCTTCTAGAAGGCCAAGGCGTTTTTTCGGCTTGGCGCTGGCGGCTGAAGTAAGCACGGCTTCCGCCCGGCCATAGCTACCGATGAAAATGGTTTCCCCACTGGCGGCACGCTTGACTAGTTGCGAAAGGGAACTCTTCGCCTGATGCATGGATACGATAGTCGCTGGCATATTCTACCTCCATATCTTGATATAGACTTAGCCAAGACTTAGTCCAAAATCAAGAAAGTTTTGCATTAAGCCTGCCAGGACGGATAAGCGCTCTTCATCCGTAGGGCGGGACGTGAATAGGTGTGCTTTTGGCTTTTTTGCGTTTTAAGTGTTTTAAAGCTACACTTACGGGCGTTGAAAGATAACACGGATTATCATGGAGGCAGTCAATGAAAAAGCGCCCGCTCATAAGAATGCTGTTCGCCTTCTTTATCGCTCTGAATCTATGCGCGCAGGACGCAACGGCCGCCCAAACCGGGCGGGGCGCTTTTTTTCGGGATCTCTCGCCCATGATTGGGGATTGGGGGCGCGTGCGCTCTTTTGGCGGCAAAACAGGCGA